>JBDKTK010000076.1:0-9226 GCA_039680225.1 Syntrophaceae bacterium | reverse complement strand
TCGGCTATCCTCTGCATACGTGTTTTGAATACAGCACCTGCCATCAAACAATGTACCTGCCCGTCTTGCGACGTGACGGTTTCTTATCGGCGTGATCATAGAAAGAACCCCGTCCGCTTCGTCCATTTTATTCAAGAAAAATGGTCTAAATGTATAAGATTTGTATAACAGAAATCCGTAGGATAACGATCCATAATGCATTAAGGGTTGGCGCATACCAAACATCGAACATACTCTGAGCAACTGCAAAATCCAGTAAAAACCGGATTATAGAGAGAAATAGCGACACTTGAAATGAACTTCAGCCTCATATATTTATTGTTCTCAGCAACATTCCAGTCGAGAATAAAACAATTGCCTGAACGCTGAAATTATATTAGATGATAATCCTACATGACAATCCCGCCCGGGGAGCGATAGTGGTTCAACCCGGAGATGGAAGCATCAGGGTTGTTTTAATCAAAAAATGATTTTGGATCGCAAAGGCGGGAAATTTCTTTAAGAAGAGGAGAATAATGACCTGCGGGGGCGTGAGACAAAGGCGAGGCGGCCATTTCTTCCTGCCGGGCATTGCCGGGCTGATTTTGGAAGACCGGGAATCTTCCGCAATCGAAAAGAAAATGGCCGCCGTCTCCTTTTTTAATTTGTAAAATTATCCATTTTGTTCTAAAAGCAGCTTGGTGGAAATGACGTTATGAGAATCTTGAACAAGAATGTATACGACTCATTGACTTTTGTCAAATACTATTTAACATGAAGAATGACTTTGTTGAAATAATCGACAGGATCAAGAAATTAAAGGGGCTGCACACGGATACCTCCGTGGCCCAGGCCCTGAATCTGTCGAAATCAAACTTTTCCGCTTACAAGCAAAAGGGCAGGATCCCATACAGGGCCCTGGTCAGATATGCGGGCGAGCAGGAGATTGCCCTCGATTATTTGCTTGAAGGCGCGCTCGAAGCCGGGACGGGCGCCAAAAAATCACAAGTCGTTTCGGATGGCAGAGCCTCCGAATACGACGCAAGGTGGTCAGTGGACAAGCTAATTGATGAAGTGAAAAAAATCCTGGCCGGCGATAACAGGGCCGCCGCCGAATCCCTGGAAGCAGTGATCAAATTCCATTCCCTTTCCCGGGAGAATGCAAAACGGCTCGCACAGCTTGAAAAGGAACTGTGGGCTGCAAAGCTGGAAATCCAGAAAGCCAGGCACAGAGGGGCCGGGAAAAAATAATTCCCGGACCTCACCCGACTTCAAAATTAAAACCTGCATTCCGGCGCCCGGCACTCCAACCTCCCGGGATGCCTGTAATTTTAAATCCTTGACTACCCTCCCATACTCATAATAAAAATACCCCAAAAATACAGGAAATAAATTCAGGAGAAAGCACTTGATCCCCCGTTATTCCAGAAAGGAAATGACCGATCTCTGGGGGCCGGAGAAACGGTTTCAGACCTGGCTCGATATAGAAATCCTCGCCTGCGAGGCCCTGGCGCAAAAGGGCGCGATCCCGCCCGGGTCCCTCGCCAATATCAAGGCGAAGGCCCGGTTCGACGTGGCAAGGATCGACGAAATCGAACAGGAGACCAAGCACGACGTCATAGCGTTCCTGACCTCGGTGGCGGAGTTCGTCGGACCCGATTCCCGCTTTATCCATATGGGGCTGACGTCGTCGGACATACTTGACACTTCGCTTGCCGTCCTGCTCAGGAAAGCCGCAGACATCCTGGTCCGGGACATCGATGAGCTGCTCCCCGTGCTCAGGGAGAAGGCCTTCCGGTATAAAACGACGCCGATGATCGGCAGGTCCCACGGGATCCATGCCGAGCCCATAACATTCGGTCTGAAGATGGCGCTTTGGCACCAGGAGATGGACAGGAACAGGGAGAGGCTGGTCCGGGCCCGCGATTCCATCAGCTACGGCAAGCTTGCCGGGGCGGTCGGCACTTTTGCCTTTATCGATCCTTCCATTGAAGAATACGTCTGCCGCAATCTCGGGCTGAAGCCCGCCCCGGTTTCGACGCAGATCGTCCAGAGGGACAGGCACGCGGAGTATTTCTGCACCCTGGCCATCATCGGGTCGTCCATCGAAAAATTCTCGACGGAGATCCGCCACCTCCAGCGCACGGAGGTGCGCGAGGCGGAGGAATATTTCTCCCCGGGCCAGAAGGGGTCTTCCGCGATGCCGCACAAGCGCAACCCAGTCCTGACGGAGAACCTCTCGGGCCTCTCCCGGCTCATGCGATCATACGCGGCGGCGGCCCTGGAAGACATCGCCCTGTGGCACGAGCGCGACATCAGCCATTCGTCCGTCGAGAGGGTCATCGGGCCCGATGCTACTATTCTGCTCGATTTCATGCTCGCCCGGTTCAGGGGCGTGATAGATAAGCTGCTCGTCTATCCGGACAGGATGCTCGCCAACCTGCGCATGACGAGGGGCCTGATCTATTCGCAGTTCGTGCTCCTGAAGCTCATTGAAAAAGGGCTCTCGCGCGAGAGCGCCTATGCGGTCGTGCAGCGCAACGCCATGCGGTCGTGGCATGAAGGCCTGGATTTCAGGGAACTGCTCCTCTCCGATGGCGAAGTGACGGCCCACCTGAAGAAGGCGGACCTCGACGGGGTTTTCCGGGAAGAGAATTTCCTCAGGAACATTGATGCGATTTTTGAACGGGTGTTCGGCGGGAAGGGATAATCATGACAAAGCGTTTTCTGGCAATGGTCCTGATCCTGATTGCAGCCCTGGCCGGCTGCGCCCGGGTCCAGGAATACACCGATATAGCCAAGAAAAAGGGCGTATCGGATGAATACATCAGGGACCTGGCGGCGTGGACCAGGACCAATACCGTTTATTCCGAATTTGAAACTAACCTGAAAGTCGTATGCACGTATAAAAGCAGGCAGTTCAAGGACTCATATGTAAGGGAGTACTCCCGGATATACCTGTTGCCCAGGGAGGCCGAGCAGCAAAAGGCCCAGCTCATGAAAGAGATGTCGGCCGAAGAGACGGAATTCAGCTTTTACGCGTATACGGCGGATTTTGAAGCCAACGATTTTTCGCGGGCCGAGTCGTCCTGGAAGATCTTTCTGCTGGACGAAAAAGGCAACCAGGTCCACCCCGTTGAGATCAGGCGGATAAACAGGATAACCCCCGTCGTGGAGCAGTTTTATCCCTATATAAACCAGTACCACGGCAAATTTTATACGCTCAGGTTCCCGCGCCAGCCGGACGACGTGAAGAAAAAATTGGTGTTTACGAGCGTGCTGGGAACGATTACGCTCGAATGGAGTTGATCAGAAGGTAACCCGCCCATGGGTTTCAGATGTGGAATCATAGGCCTGCCCAATGTAGGCAAATCAACGATATTTAACGCGCTCACGGCAGCCGGGGCCGAAGTGGCGAATTATCCCTTCTGCACGATCGACCCCAACGTCGGCATTGTCAAAGTCCCCGATAAACGCCTGGAAAAAATTGCTTCGATAATCAATCCGCCGAAAGTGACTTATACCACGATGGAGTTTCTCGACATCGCCGGGCTGGTGAAGGGAGCGAGCCGCGGCGAGGGGCTGGGCAACAAGTTCCTCGGGCATATCAGGGAGGTCGAGGCCGTAGTGCACGTGGTCCGCTGCTTCGAGAACCCGGACGTCGTGCATGTGACCGGGGAGGTCGACCCGGTGCGCGACGTGGAAATCGTCAACACGGAACTGGTCCTCGCCGACCTGGAGACCGTGGACCGGAGGTTCGCGCGGGACGAGAAACTGCTGCGGACGGGCGACAAGTCTCTCTTCAAAGCGGTCGAGTTTTTGAAAAACCTCAGGGAATCCCTGGACAAGGGCATCCCGGCCCGCGAGATGCTCGGGGACGAAGAATCTAAAAATTATATCGAAGACCTGCACCTGCTCTCCGCAAAAAAGGTGCTCTATGTCGCCAATGTTGACGAGCAGGGGCTGAAAAAGGAAAGCGCGCACGTTGACGCTTTAAAGAAATACGCCGGGCGGGAAGGATCGGGCGTGATCACGATCTGCGGCGACCTGGAAGCGGAAATTGCCCATTTGCCGGAAGCCGTGAGAAAGGACTTCATGGACGACCTGGGGCTGGAGGAATCCGGCCTGGAAAAGCTGATCAGGGCCGGTTACGAACTTCTGGGGTATATAACATTTTATACGACAGTCGGCCCCGAACTGCGGGCCTGGACAATCGGGAAGGGGACAAAGGCCCCCGAGGCGGCGGGCAGGATCCATTCCGATATGGAGCGGGGCTTCATTCGCGCCGAAGTCCTTCACTACGCTGATTTTACAAAAATGGGGGGCCTCGCGCCGGCCCGGGAGAAAGGCCTGGTCCGCTCCGAGGGGAAGGATTATGTGATGCAGGACGGGGACATTGTCCTGTTCAGGTTCAATGTTTAACAGCCTGAAAGGAGCAGAATGAAAATATTGCGTCTGATTGTTTTGATTATTGGATTATTTGCGGCAACTGCATGCTTCCATGCAGAAAAAAATACAATACAGAAAGAAGGAAAGATGAGCGATTCATTGAAAGCAACTATTCACACAAGCAAGGGCGATATCAGGCTTAAGCTGTTCCCGGACCAGGCGCCCTTGACGGTCCTCAATTTCGTGAACCTCTCGAAAAGAGGTTTTTACAACGGGCTTAAGTTCCACAGGGTCATCCCGGATTTCATGATCCAGGGCGGCTGCCCGGTCGGGACCGGAATCGGGGGGCCCGGATACAGTTTCCCTGATGAGTTTTCCCCGGACCTGAGGCACAGCAAGCCGGGTATCCTCTCCATGGCGAATGCCGGCCCGAATACGAACGGCAGCCAGTTCTTCATAACCCATGTGCCGACACCCTGGCTCGATTACAAACACACGATTTTCGGGGAAGTCGTGGACGCGCAGGATCAGAAGGTGGTCGACAGCATCGTCCAGGGAGACAAGATCAATTCGATAGATATTGAAGGAGATTATTCGCCGCTGGCGGAGAAGTACAAGGACCAGCTCGATAAATGGAACAAGGTCCTGGACAGGAAATGATCTCATCCTGTTCCCCCTCCAGAGGGGTAAATTATATTTGAGGATTTATGGGAAAAGTCAGTTACGGCAACCGGGGAGGGCGGATCCGGTCTTCGGCCACCACCCCGGAAAAACCTAAGAGTGAAAGGCCGCCCGAGGATGTTGTCAGGGAACTTAAAACAGAATCCCGCAAAAGCGACGATTACCGCGAGAGGTCCCTCGCGATCCATGGCCTGATATGCGCCAGGTGCGCCCGCGAGTTCGATGCCTCGACCCGGCACCTTTTGACCGTCCATCACAAGGACGGAAACCACTTCAACAACCCCCCGGACGGCTCAAATTGGGAAAATCTTTGCGTATACTGTCATGAAGACGCCCACAGCCGCGAGCTGCTCGGGGACTTTATCGCGGGCGAAGGCAAGAAAGAATGCCCGCTTGTTTTCGGGGGAGCGGGGCAATCCGGAATGGGGACACTGGCGGACAAACTGCGAAAAGCCCTGGATTCAAAGCAGGATTCGGGTCGAAAGAAACCCAAATCTTGAGGCGTTGAAGCCGTTTTTTATTGAATGTCAAAGCGCGGTATGTTATACGCCGTCTATTTAGTGACAGATGTGACTAAAAGCGAACCACAGACACATTTGTACGGTGATTCAGGCTGGTTCGATAGTATGAAGTTCAATAAACAGAAGGAGGTAAGGTCCGGTGAACGTACTTGCAGAAGGAATTGGCAAAATATTTACGGATCCAAATGCGGATAAAGCAAGAGAATTCTTCCGTCAGAAAAGCCGCAAGTTGGAAAGCAAAGTCATGACCGTCAAAGAGGCGGTGACGAAATTTACGAAAGACGGCGATTACCTGGTCGTCGGCGGATTCGGCGCCAACAGGATCCCGGCAGCCGTATGTCACGAGCTGCTGAGGCAGGGCAGGAAAAACATGGGTTTTGCGGGTCACACTGCTACCCACGATTTCCAGATACTCTGCGCCGGCGAAGTGTTTAACAAGCTCGATGTGGCCTACATCGTGGGACTCGAGGCCAGAGGGCTCTCCCCCAACGCCAGGAAGTACATGGAGAGCGGTAAGGTTGATGTTTCGGAGTGGACGAACTACTCCCTTTCAGTCCGGTTGAAAGCGGCTTCAGCCGGCGTTTCTTTCTATCCCGCGCGCAACATCATGGGAACTGACACATTCAAATACAGCGGCGCCAAAATTATCGAGTGCCCGTTCACGGGTACCAAGTATGCGGCGATGCCCGCAATTTACCCCGACGTAGCGGCCATCCACGTACACGAGGCCGATATTTACGGCAACTGCCGTGTCCGGGGTATCACGGTATCCGACTTTGATACGGCCAGGGCAGCCAAGAGACTTATCATCACCACCGAAAGACTGATCTCCAACGAAGAGATCCGCAGAGACCCCAGCTACACGTTCATTCCCTACTGGTGCGTGGACGCAGTGTGCGAAGTGCCGTTCGGAAGCTATCCCGGCAACATGTACGGCGAATACTTCTCCGACGAGGAACACATCAGGGAATGGCTCAAGGTGGAAGAGAACCCCGAGGAATTCAAGAAATTCCTGGACAAGAACATCTACAGCTGCAAAGACCACTTTGAGTACATTGACAAGAACGGCGGCATGAAGAAGATGCAAATGCTGAGGCAAAAAGAATTCATGTTCATAGGCGCGAGGGCTTAGAAAGGAGGATATAACGATGGCTGATTACAATACCATGGAATTAATGATTTGCACCGCAGCCAGGGAGCTGGAAGACGGCGCCTCTGTCGGTGTCGGAACCGGTGCGCCATGCGCGGCGGCCATGCTGGCCCAGAAAACCGGGTCCCCCAATCTCGTCATATTGTTTGAGGCGGGCGGAGCTGCCCCCCTTATTCCCGAAATGCCCATTTCCGTCGGCGACTCCAGGACAACCTATAAGGCCGTCATGGCGAGCGGTATGTGCGAAATTATGGAAACTGCCTGCAGGGGCTTGCTTGATTATACATTCCTCGGCGGCGCCCAGATCGATATGTACGGGAACCTGAACTCGACCCGTATCGGTCCGGACCACCAGAAACCCAAAGTCCGCTTCCCCGGCAGCGGCGGCGCGAATGATTTCGGCTCCTTCTGCTGGAGGATGATGGTCATGACCCCCCAGGACCCCAAAAGGTTCGCGGAGAAGGCCAGCTATGTAACGACCCCCGGATGGCTGCAGGGCGGCGATTCGAGAGCCAAATCCGGTCTTCCCCTGGGAGCCGGCCCCTACAAGATAATCACCAACATGGCCGTTATGGATTTCGAGCCGGAATCCAAGAGGATGAGGATCATCGCGGTCAACCCCGGTTACTCCGAGAAAGACGTCCAGGATAACTGCGGTTTTGAGCTTCTGAAAGCCAAGAAGATAATTGAGAATCCTCCTCCCAAGGCGGAAGAGCTTCAGATCCTCAGGGAAGTTATAGATCCTTACAGATACGTTATCGGAAGATAGTGTGTCCTGAATAGATTTACGGAAAGAGCCATGGCCCCTGGTCATGGCTCTTTTTTTTTCGCTGAATTGCGGTCCGGCTATTTGTAAATCGATTTTATCCAGCCGGAGAATTTATCGACTACGAAAATATCCACGAGCGAGCCGTCCAGGGTGACCACGGGTATATGGTACGAATCGCCCTGGTTGACCGGTTTCCCCAACCCCAGGTTGGGGTTACTCAAAGAGGCCAGGTAATTGTTTGCCATGGCGACGGCCTCATCCTGCGTTATCGGTTTCGGCGCCGGATCGTAGTACATGGGGCCGTACACCGCTTCCGGGCCGATCAGGCCGGGCGCGGTCCCGACCCCGTAATCGCGCTGGTATCCTGCATATGTGCATCCGGCCAGGACAAGGATCAAACAGAATGCCGCGCATGCTTTTTTATTCATATTTGCCCCCGGAATATTCATCTCATTTAAATACAACATAACGGCAAATTACCATCATCCCCATCCTGATTTTTATTATCCAACAGGATCAGGCCGGACCAGGGGATTCCTTAAGAGCTGCGTGGCAATTTTCCGAATTGAAAAATAAAGGTTTTTTCGTTAATAATTGCCCCTCAACATTTTCTCCGGGACCGGTGCTTTCAAAAGAGGGATATAATGAGCAGAGAAATCATAAAAGCCAACATGGTGGTTTTCATCGCGAGTTTCTGCACACTGGTAATTGAACTTGTTGCAGGGAGGATCATGGCCCCCTATGTTGGAGTATCTCTCTACACCTGGACGAGCATCATCGGGGTGGTATTAGCCGGAATCAGCATCGGCGCGTACATCGGGGGACTGCTGGCCGACCGTTTCCCGAGGGCTTCAACCCTGGGATGGCTCCTTTTCCTTTCGGGTATGGGGGCTTTCAGCATATCGCCTTTGATAAACCTGATCGGCGCCGCTCAGTTCCAGACCAGCCTGATGATGAGAATAGTTATCCTCACAACGGCGATATTTTTTGTCCCCTCCTGCCTGCTGGGAATGATATCCCCCGTTGTGGTAAAGCTCACGCTCGATAATCTCAACAGGACAGGGAACATTGTCGGCAAAATTTATGCCTTTTCAACCCTGGGGTCGATAATCGGCACGTTTGCCACGGGCTTTTATCTCATCCAGTTGATGGGTACCAGGAAGCTCCTGTTCACGGTCGGCGCTATCCTGGTGGCTTCTGCCCTGTTCTTCGGGGGCGCGTTCATAAAAAAGAAAAAAACCGGCCTGATTATGATGGCGATGATTCCGCTTATCTGGGTGAGTTACAGTTACGGCAGCCGGGCCCCCATAGACGAACAGACTTACTTCTTCAAAGAGAGCGATTACTTCACGATCAAGGTTAAAAAGCATGCTCCCCGCTCGGGCGAGGGCGAGCTTATTGAAGCGCTTATCCTGGACCATCTCGTCCATTCAATAAATGATATCAACGATCCGCTGTACCTGGATTACGAGTACATCCGGATTTACGAGGAGGTCGTCCGCTGGCATTCGGGAAATTCAGGGCAGCCGTTCAAGTCGCTGTTCATCGGGGGTGGAGGGTACACCTTTCCCCGTTTCCTGGAGTCCAAATATCAGCGCGCCGCAATCGATGTCGTGGAGATCGATCCGGAAGTGACGAAAGCCGCCCTGACTTTTCTCGGCGTGTCCCGGGATACAAAAATAAGGTCATTTAACGAAGACGGCCGCTGGTTTGTGATGAACTGCAAGGAGAAGGGCA
>JBDKTK010000075.1:0-4722 GCA_039680225.1 Syntrophaceae bacterium | reverse complement strand
GGTCTCGCAGGCGCTTCGCAAACAAAGCACGCAGGCGGCCGATGCCACATCCATCCGCGTCGACACGAACAAGCTGGACGACCTCATCGACATGGTCGGAGAGCTTGTCATTACCCAGTCAATGATCAAGCAGGACAGGATAATCCAGCAGTACGCCGACAAGAAACTGGCCCGGAACCTCGCCCAGCTCGCCAGCATCACTTCGGAGCTGCAGAGGACGTCCACCAGCATGAGGATGATCCCGATCAAGCAGACGTTCCAGAGGATGTCGCGCCTTGTCCGGGACCTTTCCAAGGCTTGCGGGAAGACCGTCAACGTGGTACTAACCGGCGAAGACACGGAGATCGACCGGAACATGGTCGAAGAGATCTACAACCCCCTCGTCCACCTGGTCCGCAATGCGATCGACCACGGGATCGAGCCTCCCCAGGAGAGGGCAGCAAGCGGCAAGCCGGAAACCGGGCTCCTCGCATTAAAGGCCTATCACCGGGGCGGCACAATCGTGATCGAAATCGGGGACGACGGCAAAGGGCTGGACAAGGACAAGATAGCCGCCAAGGCCCTGAGCACGGGTTCGATAGATTCTCTGAGCGGCCTGACGGACCAGGATATTTACAAGCTCATTTTCCTGCCCGGCCTCTCGACGGCCGCCAAGGTCACCGACGTGTCGGGGCGCGGGGTGGGAATGGACGTGGTCAAGCAGGCGATTGAAAAGCTCAGGGGCAAGATTGAGATCCAGAGCTCGCCCGGCAAGGGCACGATCTTTACGGCAAGTTTCCCCCTGACCCTTGCCATAATTGACGGTATGATAGTCAGGGTGGGGCAGGAAAGGTATATCGTTCCGACGAGCGCCGTGCGCCAGCTGCTGCGGCCGGACCAGACGAGGTACAGCAGCGTCGTGAACAAGGGCGAGATGATCAACGTGCGGGGCAAACTCGTGCCGCTGGTGAGGCTGCACAACCTGTTTTCGATCGAGCCGCAGTTCCGCCAGCCCTGGGAGGCGCTGGTGATGGTGATGGACAGCGACGGCAAGTCCAAGTGCCTCATGGTCGACGAGATCCTCGGCAAGGAGGAAGTGGTCGTGAAAGGTTTAAGCGAGGGCGTGAGGTCCTGCAGGGGAGTTTCGGGGGGCGCCATCCTGGGCGACGGCAACATCGGCCTGATCCTCGACCCCGAAGGCCTGTTCGATCTGAGCGAATCGATGTAAATTGCCTTTGCCAATCTCAATTCAGGAGAAGAAAGATGGAGATTAACAAAAAGATGACAATCCTGATAGTCGACGATTTCGCGACGATGAGAAAGGTGATCAGGAACCTTTTGAAACAGGTGGGATACGAGAATATCATGGAGGCGGACAACGGGGAAGCGGGCCTGGCAGTGCTGAAATCGCATAAGATCGATTTTGTCATATCGGACTGGAACATGCCCGTGATGACCGGGCTGGAACTGCTTAAAGCGGTGCGGGCCGATGCCGATATTGCCAAGACGCCGTTCCTCATGGTCACGGCGGAGGCCCTCAAGGAGAATGTCGTCGCGGCAGTTAAAGCAGGCGTCAGCAATTACATCGTGAAGCCGTTCACCGCCGAAGTCCTCAACGAGAAAATAGAAAAGATCGTCGAAAAACTTTAAAATACAATTTGCGAAGGGAAAGCAAAAGGGAAAATGATGGACGTCAGGTATATCAACCCGTTTCTGGAAGGCACAGTTGAAGTTCTTAAGACAATGGCTTTTGTCGAACCCCGGCCCGGCAAGCCCTTTCTGAAAACCAGCAACAATGCGCAGGGGGACATCACCGGAATTATCGGTCTGACGGGAAAAGTGAAAGGCTCCCTGGCCTTGACCTTCTCGGAAGGCTGCATCCTGAAAATCGTCTCCAACATGCTTGGGGAGGACAAGACAAACATCGACCATGAAATCAAGGACGCCGTCGGCGAGATCACGAATATGGTGTCCGGGGTGGCGAGAAAGAAACTCGAAGCCCTTGGCCTGTTGGTTTTCGCCGCCATACCGACCGTCGTTTCGGGCAAAGGCCACTCTGTCACGCACGTCCTGGGCGGCCCCAGCCTGATCATACCTTTCGAAACCGATTCGGGAAACTTTGTCGTGGACGTCTGCATGAAGTAACGGCTCATGGCTTTCCGCTGCCATTGCCGGGATCGGAGTTCCGGCCCGGAAATGCGCTTTGGCCCTCACCCCTTGTCTTGCCGGGTTGGCGGGGGTCAGGCGGAGAATTTAACAGTTTCATTGTACCATGGACAAAAAAGGCGGGCCGATTGGCACCGCCTTTTTTGTCCGGAATCCGATCCGTATTCGATTTTTCCCGGAGAATCCGGGAGCTGGTAATTACATTAAAATTTTGATAATAAACTGTTTTTCCACCGGAATGCCGAGATAGTAAGATCAAGTTGCCTTTTATTAAGTCATGCTGCCCGTTTGCAAACAAAACGGGAAATAATTGAATTTCATTGGCACCATGAACCTGAACCTGCTGACGCTGAAATTCTCCGGGGATTCATCACATCTCGAGCCGCTGTTTGAGAGCCGGAATTTCCATGATTCCCTGTTCCAAAACCGCGCCGCGCTGATCATCGGGGCAATCTTTTATTCGGCATTCGGCATTCTCGATATGCTGATCATGCCGGAAAGCAAAAGCGAGGCATGGTTCATACGCTTTGCAGTTGTCGACCCTTTCGTTGCCGCAACTCTCCTGTTTACATTCTCCAGGCCGTTTGAGAAATGTGCAAATCCTCTTTTGGCCTTCGGCACCATCCTGGCCGGCGGGGGGATTATCCGGATGATTGTCATTGCCCCGCCGTCCGTGAGCCATGCCTATTATGCGGGTTTGCTGCTTGTTTTCATCTGGAGTTACACCTTCGCCCGCATGACCTTCCTCTGGGCTTCGTTCGCCAACTGGGTGATAGTGGTGCTGTATGAAATCGCAGCCGTCTGGGTCTATCCGACGCCCCTTGCCGTCCTGTGGAGCAACAACTTTTTTTTCATCAGCGCGAATGTATTGGGAATGATCGCCTGTTATTCCATGGAATACCAGACCCGCCGCAATTTCTTCCTTACCAGGCAGGTGGAGATCGAGCGGGAATATATCAACAGCATCAATAAGGAACTGGAAAGCAAGACGACGGAGTACCAGGCCGTGAACCGGATGCTTGCCCAGGAGATTGCCGACCGCGAGAGTGCGGAAGAGGCCCTGCGGGTCAGCGAGGAGCAGTATCGGACATTGGTGGAGTCCGCGAGCGATATTATCTTCAGGACGGACGGCAGGGGATACATATCCTTAATTAATCCGGCGGCATTGCGCATTACGGGATACAGAGAGAAGGAGATCGTCGGGAAGCATTACCTGGAATTGATGCATCCGGACATGAGCAATGATGAGGAGTCCGCAAATTTATTTCTTAACCAGCTCATAAACAGGATTCAGAATACATATCTCGAATACCCCATCGTCACAAAAGGAGGCGGAAAGGTCTGGCTGGGACAGAACACCCAGCTGGTAATGAAAGATGGACAGGTTGCGGGCCTTCAAGCCGTGGCGCGCGACCTCACGGAACATAAGAAGATGCAGGCTGAAATCCTTGCCCTTTCGATTACGGACCAGCTCACGGGCCTTTACAACAGAAGGGGTTTTATGGTGCTGACAAAACAGCAGCTGAAGATAGCGGACAGGGACAAGACCGAAATGCTGCTGCTGTTTGCCGACCTGGACGGGTTGAAAGGGATAAACGACATGCTGGGCCACAAAGAAGGAGACAAAGCCCTCATTGAAACAGCCTCTGTGCTCAAACAAACGTTGAGGTCTTCGGAAATCATTGCCCGTCTGGGAGGAGATGAGTTCGCCGCTCTCATCATCAATTCAACTGAAGCCCATTCCGGGGCCATCACCGCCCGTTTGCAGTCCATAATCGACTCATTAAACAACCAGGAAAACCGAAAGTACAGGCTTTCAGTCAGTGTGGGTTACTCCTGCTATAATCCTGAAAAACCCCGCTCTGTTGACGAACTGATAGCTTCCGCCGACCAATTGATGTACGAGCAAAAGAATAAGAAGAAGGAACTTCTCCAGCAAGGCGGCACGCTTTCAGGCGGTGATTATTGAGTTCGAGGCCCGGCGGCGTGAAGACAGTGTTACAGATAATCGATTCAGGAACGAAGACCTATCACGGCAAATGCAATGAGAAGGTTGACGCATCCCCTTTCAAATTGCGGGAGTCACATTTCGGCGGGATCATCCAGGGCGCCGCGGATTATCTGCGCCCAGTCATGGATTGACAGGGGCTTGTAGACTATCTTCCTGATCCCCTTGCCTTTTACCTTGTCGGGGGTCAGTTCCGCACTGAATCCGGTACAGAGGACAACGGGGACTCCGGACCTGATCTTCATGAGCTCTTCCGCGAATTTCAGGCCGGTTATCGACGGCATGGTCTGGTCGGTGATCACCATATCGAAAGCGTGCGGGTCCTTCCTGAACTCTTCGAGGGCCTCGTATACGTTGGTCGTGGCAAAGACTTTGTAGCCGATGTATTCGAGGATTTCCTTCTGAAGCTTCACGATCGGCTCTTCGTCGTCGACGAACAGTATCCGCTCGCTGCCGCCCTCAATCTCGGGGGCCGTTTCATCGTCGGCCGTATCGAGCCTGTCGTACACCGGGAAATAAGCATGCACGACTGTGCCCTTGCCGAGTTCGCTTTCGATTGTCACCGATCC
>JBDKTK010000074.1:0-2146 GCA_039680225.1 Syntrophaceae bacterium | reverse complement strand
GAGCAGCCAGTCCATCGGCTACGGCTACGAGATGGTCAAGTTCGGGATGCAGGACGCCATGCTCTGCGGGGGCGCGGACGAGTACGACACGACGACCGTGGCCGTCTTCGACAACCTCCTTGCCTGTTCGACGGCCTTCAACGACAGCCCCAGTTCCACGCCGCGCCCTTTCGATGTGAACAGGGACGGCCTGGTCGTGGGCGAGGGCGCCGGCGTCGTCCTGCTCGAAGAGATCGGACATGCCAAAGCGCGGGGGGCCGAGATCCTCGGCGAGGTGATCGGGTTTGCCTGCAACAACAACGGGGGCGACCTGATCCTTCCTAACATCAGGGGCATTAAAGAGACCATCAGGCTGGGCCTGCTCGACGCGAAGATCGACCCGGGCGAAGTGGACGTGGTCAGCGCCCATGCGACGGGGACCAAGATGGGCGACGTGATCGAATCCCAGGCCATCCACAGCATATACGGGAACAGTCCCGCCGTAATCGGCCTCAAAGGCTACATGGGGCACACGATGGGTTCCTGCGGCGTCATCGAGACGATCATCATGCTGTACCTGCTCCGGGAAAATATTATTGTCCCCACTCTCAACCTCGAGGAAGTGGACCCGAGGTGCGCGATGATCAACCACGTGACCGCGGGCCGGGAGCAGAAACTGAAAATCGCGGCCGTCCAGAATTTTGCCTTCGGCGGAGTCAATACGAACCTCATATTCAGGAAGTGGGAAGGCAGTTAAGGCCTATGAGAGCGCTCACCGCCATTCTGGATTTCGGCATAACGAGCATACTCTGGACTTACTACACCGCGGGCTACATTTTATTTTTCTCGCCTTTTTATATTTACCACGGCTTATTTTCGGACCGGCGCGAAGAAAGATTCCAGAAACTCAACAGCGCCCACTACAGGGTTTTTTTTGCGCTTGTCCGCGCGCTCATCCCGCGCGTCAGGTGGCGGATACCCCAAGAGGTCTGCGCGATCCGGTCTTCGGTCATCGTCGCCAACCATATCTCGTTCCTGGACCCGATCCTGTTCATTTCTCTTTTTGAAAAGCAGAAAACAATCGTGAAGCCCGATTTTTTCCGGATGCCGATTTTCGGGGCTGTATTGAAAGCTTCGGGCTATATATCGCGGGGCTCCGCGGCAGGCAGCCTGTACGACGAGGACATGGCCAACCAGATGAGGAGCATGAAAGACTTCCTCGCAGCGGGGGGCAATCTCTTTGTTTTCCCCGAGGGGACGCGGAGCCGCACCGGCGCTCTCGGGCCTTTTGACAAGGGCGCTTTCCGGATTGCGAAATTGTGCGGGGCCCCCATCAGGGCGGTCGTTATCCGCAATACGAACAGGCTTTACCCTCCCGGCCGGTTCCGGTTCAACACCCGGCAGGGGTTTGATATAGAACTCGCGGTGGCCGGAAGTTTTGACCCGGATTAGGACAGCCCTTCTTTTTCCCTGTCCGGCCTCATGTCCGAGGTGCGCGCCGCCCTGGAGCGCAGCGCTTCTTCAACTGCACGCAAGGTGAGCCGATGAAGGTGGCCCTGATCTCAATGCCCGATGTCGTCCCGATCATCATCCACGAGATGGCCGCCCACATGCCGAACCACGGGATTGCCTGCATTGGCGGAAATATCGATCCGCAGCATGACGTCGTCCTGATCGACCTTGTCCGGAAAAGAGGGAACGTTGCCGGCTACCTCAGAAAGACCCTCAGGAAAATCAATCCCGGCCTGATCGGGCTGTCCGCCATGACTTGGCAGTATCACACGTGCCTCGCAATTGTCCGGCTTATCAGGGAAATCCTGCCGGACACAAAAATAGCCATGGGCGGTTATCACACTACGCTGCTGTGCAATGAGATCGCCGGGTCCGATGAGTCGGACGGGGTGGATTTCATGATCAGGGGGGAAGGCGAAGAGGCTTTCCGCCGCCTTGTAAACGCCCTCGACGGGACGGATGCGCTCGAGGCGATACCGGGCCTGTCCTTCCGCAGCAACGGGCAGTGGGTCCACAACGAGCAGGGCGCGCTTTGCGACCTTTCAAAATTGAAGCTCCCCATCCGCGACAGGCGGCGGCTGACGGGCGGTTACCATCTGATGCTCAGCAAGATCGAGGTAATGGAGACATCGCGCGGCTGCACCCGCAACTGCAA
>JBDKTK010000073.1:0-16718 GCA_039680225.1 Syntrophaceae bacterium | reverse complement strand
TCGGGGTGAAATGCGAGACCTGCAGCCTGGTCTTCTGGCCGCCGCGCACCACCTGCGGCCGGTGTTTTTCAAAGCTGGAGGAAAAAGACCTGGTCGAAATCGGGCCGCAGGGCACCCTGCAGACCTTTACCCATGTCCATTACCCGGAACCGATCCACCCCTGCCGGGCGCCGTTCGCCTACGGCATTGTCAAACTCGACGGTGCAGACAGCGGCATTGCGCATTTCATCGAAGCGGGCGAAAAGCGGCTGGCAGTGGGTATGAGGGTTGAACCGGTCTTTGCACCCGAGCGGAAAGGCAACATCCTGGATATCCTGTATTTCAAGCCGCTCGAGTAGGCAATCCATTTCCCTTTCCCTTTTATTGCTCTTACCATACATGAATGAATTTATTTTTTGTTGTTTCGACAGATGTTAATGCGTGTGTGCCGTTTAAATTCCGCTGTCACAAGCGCTATTCGTAATTTAAAGTAAATTCATGCCGGGGTGATCAACGCGGCGCGCCTGAGGCCGGCTGAAATGAATTGGAGCAATGGAGCTGGACCTTCACATCCATACGAACCGTTATTCAGGATGCAGCAACATCCTGCCCAGGGACATAATCCGCCGCGCCATGAAAGCCGGACTGGACGGGATTGCCCTGACTGAGCATGGGATTCGGTGGCCGGACAGCGAGATAGAGATGCTCGTTGCAACTGCCGGCGCAACCGGCTTTGTCGTGATTGCCGGCGAGGAAGTGGCATGCTATTCCAATGCGGGCCGGTTCCAGGGCGAGTTCCTGGTATTCGGGTATCCCGCAAGCCTGGGGTCAAACAAGCCGATCGAGCGGGTCATCGAACTTGTCCATGGAACGGGAGGGGTGGTCCTTGCCGCCCATCCTTTCAAACCGCATGAAAGCGGATATGGATATTACGGTTGCGGCAAGTCGGTCTGGGAACTGGACATCGACGGCCTGGAAATCGAGCACCCGTCCTATCCCGCTGAAAACCGCCGGCTGGCCCGGCAGGTCATGGAGGCCCGGGGGCTTGCCGGGATTTCCTGCAGCGACGCCCATGACCTGGACGATATCGGACGATACCGGACCGTATTCGAAGGGCCGATTCTCGATACGAGGTCGTTATGCGATGCAATTCTGAAAAGGCGAATAAAAAAGAACAGACATAAGGAAGGCTAGGGAACAACGGACATGGCGGATTTTTAAGCATGGAATTCCGGTTGGAGGCTTGGCTTTATGGATAAAAAGTACGATGTGATTGTTGTCGGCGCGGGTGTCGGGGGGTTGACGGTCGCCGGGCTATGCGCGCGCGAAGGGCTCAAGACCCTGCTCATCGAGCAGTGCGACCGCGTGGGCGGACGCGCGATGAGCATACGGGGAGAAGAGATCCTGGCAAACGGGGCCGGATGGTACACCGGGCTCCTCGGAAAACAGTATTCCTGGCTTCCTTACAGCGAACCGGGGCTCGATGAGATAATCTCCCGCCAAATGCTCCGGTGGTACACGCTGGATGTCGGCTACCACGGCGTGGCGCTCAACGGCGACGGTTATTTCCGGGACCTTGACGACCTGCTGGGCACGGGCGTGCCGATGGCCGGAAATATAAACAGCACCTATATCGGCGACGAATGGTACATGGACTTTCACGCGGGCAGGATGGACGAGAACCTGCAGAAAATACTCGCGGAGCAGCGGATACCCCTGCACCGTTTCTACCTGGCTTCGCTGAAGATGAAAGATGCGGACTTCGATGCCCTTGAAAAAATATCGGTAACCCAGTGGTGCAGGGAAAACGACTTGTATGAAAACAAGACCGTTTTCGGGATGATCCATGCAGTGTCCACATTAATAACGACCATAAACGATCCCGACGACATCTCTATCGGCGACATCTTCCGTTACATGGGGACCATTATCAATCCCCGCTTTAAAGCAGGCAGGGCGAAATGGCCCTCGGGATTTACCGTCGGCGGCATCATGCGCTGGAGCCAGGCGGTCGCCAACCGCTTTATGGACTTGGGGGGCGATCTGGTCCTTAACGCGAAAGTGAAAGAAATCATTATTCGGGACGGCAGCGCGGCCGGCGTCGTCCTGTCTGATGAACACGGCAAAGATGTTGAAGTCCTTGCCTGCAGGGTCGTCAGCAATATCCCCGTCCAGGACAGCTTTAAAGTCGCCGATAAGAAGGCCTTCCCGCAGCAGTGGGCCGACAGGACGGAAAACCTCTATGGCTATGGTTCCATTGCCCCGTATTTCGGCTTGAACAGGCTGGTCCTGCCGGAACGGGAATGGAAGGTCGGGGTGAAGGACACTTACGTGATCCCGAAGCAGGAGGGTTTTGAGTACGACATTTACATGTGCTGGAACATCCAGTCCATGATTGACCCGTCCTGCGCGCCCGGCGGCAAACACCTGATGACGGCATATGCCCCCGTGACCGAAAAAGAGGCCAGGGACAAGGAACTGATGATGAAGGCCTGCCGCCTCATAATGGATTACCTGGAGCGCCGCTATCCCGGTTTCCGCAAGAGCGTTGACTGGGCATTGTTCCCCACCGCCTGGAAACTGGAGGGAGTGGCGAAATCAAAAAGCCAGGCGGGCACGTTGAAGGCCCCGGTCGAGGCCCCGGCTGTTTCCGGCCTCTACTTCGCCGGCGACACCGTTAAAGGCTACGGCGTGGCCATGGATTGCGCCGTTGCGGCGGGCCTGATATGCGCGGCAAAGATTACGGGCAAGGACTACGGGGTGGCATAAGAGGTTTAAGTCCGTACGGCATTAAACCTGCTCAATCATTTTTTTCTCCTTTTGATTCAGCCGTCGATTCCGGAGGAGGGCCTTTCCGTTTCTTCCACCTGTCGTTCAGGCGTTCTGTCAGGACGTAGAAGACCGGGACAAAGGGGATGGCTACGATTGTCGATGAGAGCATGCCCCCAAAGACGACAGTGCCGATCGAGCGCTGGCTTTCCGAGCCCGCCCCGAATGCAAAGAGCAGGGGCGCGACTCCGACAATGAAAGCGAAGGAGGTCATCACGATCGGGCGGAAGCGCCGGCGGGTGGCTTCGATGGCGGCTTCGGGTATGGACATTCCTGAGCCGTGCAGGTCGCGCGCGAATTCCACGATCAGGATGGCGTTCTTGCTTGCCAGGGCGATCATCAGCACGAGTCCCACCTGGGTATAAAGGTTGTTGTCGTATCCCCTTATGATCAGCCCCAGGAGGACACCGAGCAACGCCATCGGGACTACCAGGATGACCGCCGCCGGAGATGTCCAACTCTCGTAAAGGCCCGCCAGGACGAGATACACGAGAACGATCGAAAGGGCGTAAATGAAATACGGCTGTTTCCCCACCCGCTTTTCCTGGTAGCTCGTGGAGGTCCAGTCATATGCCATTCCCTGGCCCAGAGAGCTGCCCGCAATCTGCTCCATGATCTTCAATGCCTGCCCGGAACTTACATCCGGCGCCGCTGATCCGAAGATCGAGGCAGCGGGATAAAGATTATAGCGGGTAATCAATTCAGGCCCGCGGATCGGCTTTACATCAATTATGCTCCCGAGGGGGACCATTCCCCCCGAAACATTCCTGGCATATAATTTTTTAATGTCCTCGGGTTTCAGGCGGTACTGGTCGTCGGCCTGGATGTAAACCTGGAAGACCTGGTTGAATTTATTGAACAGGTTGACGAATGTTGAGCCGAGATAAGCCTGCAATGTATCGAACACATTGGAGGTGGGCACCTGCAGGGACTCTGCCTTGGTCCGGTCGATTTCAAGGTAGAGCTGCGGGCTGCTGATGCTGAAGGTCATGGCAATGTTTTTGAGCATGGGATTTGAATTGCCCTCCCGGATGACCTCACCGGCTGCCCGCTGAAGCTCCTGCAGCCCGAGGCTGCCGCGGTCCTCGATCACGATTTGGAAACCGCCGGTCTGGCCGAGCCCCCTGATCGGCGGGGGGACCACCACAAATGCCTGGGCGTCAGGGATGCCGGCCAGTTGCCTGTTTATATCGGCATTGATTACGTCCTGGTTGAGCTTGGCGCCCCGCTCTTTCCAGTCCTTGTAGATGATAAAGGTTGTCGCGAAGTTGGGCAGGTTGGCGCCGTCCAGCAGGGAATATCCGCCGATCTGGACCCAGTTTGCGACACCGTTGATATTTCTCAGGACATCGCTGGTCCGGTAAGCTGCATCGCGCAATCTCGGCTGCGCCGCGCCTTCCGGGAGCCTGGTGAGAAGAATGCCGTAGCCCTGGTCCTCGGTCGGGAGGAAGCCGGTGGGCTGCCGGATGAATCCCACCACGGTAAGGCCGATCACAATGGCAAAGATGACCAGCATCAGGACGGGTCTTTTCACCATCCGCGTGACCACCCCGATGTAAAAATTCGTCAATCTCTGGAAACCGCTGTTGAACCAGCGCAGAAAGCGGTTCGGCTTTTTCGTGCCGCGCGGCCTCAACCACAGGGCGCATTGGACCGGCTTCAGGGTGAGGGCGTTTATGGCGCTGATCACCGAAGTGGCTGCGATGACGAGCGCAAACTGGCGGAAGACCTGCCCCTCGATGCCGGGCAGGAAAGCCGCAGGCAGAAACACCGAAACCAGCGCCAGGGTGATCCCCATGATGGGGCCGGTAAGTTCGTCCATGGCCCTGATCGTGGCCTCTCTTTGCGGCATTCCCTGCTCGATGTAGAAGGAACTGTTTTCGACGATGACGATGGCGTCGTCCACGACGATCCCGATCACCAGGATAAGGGCAAAGAGCGTCATCAGGTTAACGGTGAAATTGAGCGCGAGGATGGCGATGAAAGCGCCGACAATCGTTACGGGAACGGTGGTGGCGGGGACAAGCATGGCCCGGAAATTCTGCAGGAATAAGAGGATCACGATGAGCACGAGCATGCCGGCGATGAACAGGGTCTGGTAGACGCTGGCGATTGCCTCCCTGACGAATATTGTTGTGTCGAAGCCGATGGAATAAGTCAAACCCTGCGGGAACTGCCGGCCCATATCGGCCATGGCCTCGTAGATTCCGTCGGCCACCTTGATGGCATTGGCCTCGGGCAGGGCGAAAACAACGATCTGCGCGGATTTGTGCCCCGAATATCGAGCGAAATTGCTGAAGTTCTGCTGGCTGAGCTCCACCCGGGCGATGTCGCGCAGGCGCACGATTTGCGGGGCAGTGCCGGAAGCCGACCTGATTATGATATTTTCAAATTCGGCGGCATCTGAGAGCCTGCCGAGCGCATTCATCGTCAGCTGCAGCGGCTGATTGCCGGGTATGGGAGGCGTCCCGAGCTGCCCTGCAGCGACCTGGACGTTCTGCCCCTGGATGGCCGTCAGCACATCGGTTGTCGTCAAGCCGAATATCTGGAGCCTCTGCGGATCAAGCCAGGCGCGCATGCTGTAAGGGCCGGCGCCGAATACCCTCACCAGGCCCACGCCCGGTATCCTGGCCAGGGGATTCTGGAGATTGATCACGCCGTAATTGGACAGGAAAGCCTCGTCAAAACGCTCGTCGTCGGAATAAAGACTGACCACCAGAAGGATATTGGGTGAGACCTTCCTCACCGTGACCCCCTGCTGCTGGGCGCCCCCGGGGAGCTGGGCGAGCGAACTGTTGACCAGGTTCTGGACGAGGGCCAGCGAGGTGTTCAGGTCCGTGCCCACATCGAAGGTGATCGTCAGCGTATAGGAACCGTCGCTGCTGCTCGTCGAAGACATGTAAATGGAACCTTCGACGCCGTTGACTGCCTGCTCTATGGGAATGCCGATCGTATCCGCCACAACCTGGGCGCTTGCCCCGGGGTAGCGGCTCGTGACCTGGATGGTCGGCGGGACGATCTGGGGATATTGGGCGACCGGCAGGACATATAAACAGACCGCCCCGATTATCACGGTGATGACAGCGATCACGTTGGCCAGGATGGGACGATCGATGAAGAACCTGGAGATCATTGCCCCGACTGCCCTTGTGCCGGGACCTGCAGGGCCTGGCCGGGAGGCGTTGCGGGTTTCCTCTCGGCTGTGACTGCTTGACCCGGTTTGACCTTATTGCTCCCCTCAACTATCACCCATTCATTTCCTGTGAGGCCTTCGAAAACAGCGCGCTGGTTGATATCCACCACGGAACCCGTCCGGACGTTGCGCCGCTCGACCGCGCTTTGCGCGTTTACGATCAGGACAAATTGCCCCTGCTGGTCGCTCCCGATTGCCGTTTCAGGGATGAGCAGGGCCGCCCTCTTGTCCATCGGGACCCTCAACCGGGCATAGAGGCCCGGCAGGATCCTCCCCGACGCGTTGGGAAAGGACCCGCGCATCAGCAATGTGCCGGTAGTCGGGGCCAGGCTGATCGAGGCAAAATCGAGACGTCCCTCATGGGGGTAGCCTACTTCCCCGACCAGTCCCATTTCAGCGGGCCATTTGCCCGCCGCCCCCTGTCCCGGAATGCCTTCTGTAATTTTCATCAGACGGGCCAGGTCCATGTCGCTGATATTGAAATAGACGTAAATCGGGTCGATCTGGTTGATCACGGCCAGGGGTGTGTTCCCTCCCGACCCGACGTAATTGCCGGGGTCCTGAAGCCTCCGGTCAATCCGTCCGTCGAAAGGGGCGGTGACCCGTGTATACGAAAGGTTGAGCTTCGCCAGGTCCCGCTGGGCCCGGGCATTTTGAAGGTTGGCCCTTGCCGAATCGCGCTGGTAGCGCCAGTTATCGACATCCGCCTGGGCCGCGGCCTTGCGGGGGAGCAGGTCGGAGTAGCGCGCCAGCTGGACCGTGGCGTATTCAAGCTGGGCCTTTTGATAGAGGATCTGGGCCTCGGCCTGCATGAGGGCGGCTTCATATGTATTGCGCTGGATCAGGAAAAGCGGCTGGCCTTTTTTGATTATCTGTCCGTCCTTGAAGAAAACCTTTTCGAGGTACCCCGCAACCCGCGCGACCAACTGCACCGTGTAGATTGCCTGCGTGTTCCCGGTGAGTTCAAGGTATTCGGTCAGTTGCCGGCTGACGGGCTGGGCGACCGAGACCTTGGGCGGGGGAGGCGCGGCTTGTTGCTGCTGCCTGCAGCCGCACAAAATAAAAAACAGCAGACATATCCAAACCCCGGCCGTGATCACCCGAAGCGGTGCGGAATTGATCATACTCGTTCCCGGCATGTTTTCTCCGATTGCCTTGGAGAGGCCGGCTACCAGTCGGGCGGCCGGACCAGGTGTTTCGGCGGTTCTTGAGACAGCGGATTATAAGATTTAGGGGACAGCAATTCTCCCCAGTTAAGCCTGCTGGCCATTTCCGATTTCATGCCGGGAGGAATGAGGTCCCGGCCCTCCCGGATTTCCCAGCCGCCGCCCAGCGCCCGGTAAACCCCCACAACGCTGCTGGAAAGAGTGCCCAATGTGGAAGCCAGGCTGTCCTGCTGAGTCAGGAGCGCCTGCTGGGCGGTTATCACCGTCGTGAAATCCCGTGCACCTGCCTGGTACTGCAGCACGGCAAGGTCCAGGGCCCGCCCGGCGGCTGCGGCGCTCCGGGCGAGGAGGGCGGCCCCGTCCTGTGCCCTCGCGAATGCGATCAGGTTGTCCTCAACGTCTTTCTGTGCCGACAATACGGCGTTTTCATAAGTAACGAGGTATTCCTGGAACACGGCATCCTGCAGCCGGACGTTATTTGTGATTCGCCCGTAGTTGAGGATATTCCATTGAATTGACGGGCCGGCCTGG
Organism: Syntrophaceae bacterium; assembly: GCA_039680225.1. Lineage (GTDB taxonomy): Bacteria > Desulfobacterota > Syntrophia > Syntrophales > UBA4778 > JBDKTK01. Next base: position 9,020 of record JBDKTK010000073.1, on the reverse strand, counting down.
TAGGTGCGGCTGCTCCATTTGGCAATATCGCCCAGTCTGGACGGGGCGACGTCAGTCGAAAGGAACCCGAAAAAACCGCTGAGGGTGAAGGCGGGGTACAAGTCTGCCTTGGCCACTCCGATCCGGGCGCATTGGGCTGCAGCCTGGTATTCGGCCATCCGGATGTCCGGCCTTCTGCGCAGCAGGTCGGCGGGGATGCCTGCCGCAACCTGCGCGGGGGCGACGGGGATGCCGGACGATCCCGAAAGTATCTGACCCAGGCTTCCGGGCGTGACTCCCAGGAGCAGGCACAGCGCGTGATTGGACTGGCCCAGCTGGGCTTCGAGGGGCGGGATGGATGACAGAGTGCTGTTCAGCGCGGTCCTGGCCTGTTCGACGTCCAGCTCGGAGACAAGCCCGAACTGGAATCGCGCCTCCGCTATCCCGAGGTTTTCTCTCTGGATGAGCGCGTTCTGATTGGCGATCTCGATCCTTTTTTCAAGCGTCCGGATCTGGATGTATGAATTGGCCACATCTGCCGTAAGGCTTACCAGGGTGTTGTCATAATTGGCCAGTGAACCAAACCAGCCGGCGTCGGCCGATTCAATGGCCCTCCGGAAGCGTCCCCAGAAATCCAGCTCCCAGCTTATGTTGGCCCCGACCTGGGCCTCGGTGTAGCTCAACCCGCTGCCGAATGACGCGGCCTTGCTTGACCTGTTCCATTGCAGGGAGCCGGCTGCGGCTTGCGTCTGGGGATAAAACTCGCCGGTTACGATGCCGAGCTGGGCGCGCGCCTGCAAAACCCTGGTCCCGGCAATCTGCAGGGAAGGGTTTTGCCCGTAGGCCATGTCCATCAATCTGTCCAGGACCGGATCGTTAAAGACCTTCCACCAGGCGCGAAAATCGGCAGGTTCGTTACGGACGCGGCCGCCGTCCCTTTCCACCCAAGCGGGGGAGACAGGCGCTTCAGGCCGCTGAAAATCCGGGCCGACCTTGAGGCACCCCGAGATAAAAACGGCGGCCAGGAGCGACAGGACTAAATATGGCAGGCCCAGCCTGTATCTGTTTTGTGCCGTATTGGCCATTCCTGGACACTCCCGCTCATGTAAGCTTGAGATGAAAAAATCCTCGCGGACCAATTGCCGGGACTACGCAGGAACTTCTGAAATGTGTTTTGGGACGCGACCGGGCAGTTCGGGCAGATAACGGCATAATTATTATAGAACCATGAACGAAACACATTCAGGGCGGGACTGATTTTCCGAAGGGAAATTCCTGATTATGTCTAAGTTAATATTCCCGTTCATCAGAAGTTATGAAATCCACTCCCCAAATCACCGCCTCTGTTCAGGAGAAATGGGAATAAAGGATTTACGATATGTCCGGGGTATGATACCAAGTATCATCTTTTATTGAAGGAAACGGGAGTCTCATGAGAATTGTAAGTTTGGTTATGCTCGGCCTTTTTCTTATCCAGGCTTGTTCAGCCTTTAACCCAAGCACCCAGCTCGTTACCGTGAATTGCAGTCCGAAGGATACCAGGGTGATGCTCAATGGAGAAAGGTTCGACTGCCCGGCCAAAGCTTATGTGAGGCGGGATAAAAAACTCCTTGTCGAAGCGTACAGGGAAGGATATGCGCCGTACAGGGAAACAATCGACTATCATCTGAACAAGTCGGGAGAGAATGATATAGCCGGGAGCATCTTTATAATTATCCCCATCTTCGGGTTGCTTCTCCCGGGCGCCTGGGACCTCGACCAGACCGAGATCGAAATTCAACTCGAACCTCAAAAATAACCGCAGGGAGAATGCCGTGGATTATAAGCAAATGACGTCGCCATGCGGATTGGACTGTTTCAACTGCCCCGCGTACCTCGCCAATGAAGACATGAATCTCAGGGCTCAGATATCCGAGAGGCACCGGCTGCCTTTGGAAGCGGCAAGGTGCAGGGGCTGCCGGAATTCCCGGGGCAAGATATCCTTTCTGGGCGACACAAAGCCGTGCGATGTCTTTATCTGCACAAGCGGAAAAGGGATTGCATTTTGTTGCGAGTGCCCTGATTTCCCCTGCGACCGTCTTCACCCCTATGCAGACCAGGCCTCAGTACGGCAGCACAACACCAAGCTGTTTAACCTTTGCCTGATAAAAAAGATGGGCCTTGACCGGTGGGCCGGGGAAAAGGCGTTGAGCGTCAAGCAAACCTATTTCAACGGCAAGCTCCAAATGCATGCCTCGGATGAGAATAAAGACGAGAAAAATTAAGAGCGGGATAGAGAGGAGCAGGGATGGAGATTACAGCCAAGTCCTTCCGGCGTCTGCAACGCAATAAGGTTTCAAAATATCCGGTTGCGCTGGTCACTTTAATATTCGTCATTTTTTTGAGCTTCGGGGAACTGCAGGCCGGGGCAGGCTGGCCCCATGTCGCCGTCTCCAAAGACGGCGTCCCGATTTCATATGAGGTCTGCGGCTCAGGCGAGCCGGCCCTTGTGTTCGTGCACGGCTGGAGTTGCGATGCCCGCTACTGGCGCGCTCAGGTCCCGCATTTCTCGAAAAAGCACCGCATCATCGTCCTTGATCTTGCCGGCCACGGCCATTCAGGAATGGCGCGGACGAAGTACACAATGGGCGCTTTTGGAGAGGATGTGAAGGCTGTAACAGAAGCAACGGGCAGCGCCAAAGTCATCCTGATCGGTCATTCGATGGGAGGAGCGGTCATTGCCGAGGCTGCCCGCCTGATGCCGGACCGGGTCATCGGCCTGATCGGCGTGGACACTCTCGAAAACGTGGAATATCCGCTGACTCGCGAAGAGCTCGAAAAAATGATTGCCCCCCTGGAGAAAGATTTCCGGGCCGGAAGCCGGCAGTTCGTGGCGCAGATGATTTATCCCCAAACATCGCCGCAGCTCCGGGAATGGATTCTTGCCGATATGTCGGCTGCGCCTCCTGCCGCGGCCCTGAGCGCGATGAAAGAGATGATGGCCCAGTACATCACGGGCGAAGCGGCCAGAATATTTGAAAAGGTCCGCGTCCCGGTCGTTTCCGTCAATGGAGACCTGTGGCCGATCAGCTATGAAGCAAACCGGCGGCACATGTCCTCTTATAACGCAATCATCCTCGAGAAAGCGGACCATTTCCTGATGATGGACCGTCCGGAAGAATTCAACCGGGCTTTGGAGAAAGCAATAAGGATGATTTCAGAAAAAGCGCCAGGGTGAGGGATTCGAGAACGACAGGAAATGAAAAGGCAGGGCTGAATGCCCTGCCTTTTTGATTGAAAGGACTCAACACAATTTTTTATTTCACCTTCCTCCTGAATCCTGCCATGCCTATCAGGCCAAGGCCAAGAAGGAGCATGGTGGCCGGCTCGGGGACAGACGGGATACCCAGGTAATCATGTCCTGAATCGGCGGAAAGGGCGTAACTGGTCACGACATTGCCGGAAGCATCAAGGACCTGAGAATTCGCCATGTTGAATGTCATGGTATTGAGGTAATCAGCATAGTTTTCCGTCCCTGCCAGGCTATAGGCGCTGCCTGCGTTGACGCTGAAATCAACACTTATCGTGAATGGCGTGCCGTAAGTGAATGTTATCATCTGGGCCAGAAAACCCTCGTAATCTTCACGACCTGAATTGGTGGAATAGTCCCAGCTTGACACGGCGCTGTAAGAGCTGTCTGTCAGCTGCACGTTCCATGAACTGCCCCCGCTCACCCCCGGGTGGAGGTAGGTGCCCTCAATCTCTCCGTCAACATCCACCCAAACGTTAAGGTGCCCTGTCTGTCCATTAAGGGCTGCGTTGCTGATCGTAAACGTATCGGAAAACCGTGCACTGGCTGACGCTACGGCATCTATGCTGGCGGAGCTGAGTTTGTAAGCGTAGGCGCCAAGGCTTCCATAGCCGGCTCGCGCGGTTGCTTGAAGCCTGACCCCTGTATCATAATAATAGTACATGCCGGTATCGGCAGTAAGAGGTGCAGATGAAAATACCCATGACCCTGTTCCGATATTGACACCGCCCTGGTCATTGCCCTCGTGATTCCAATCGGCTACCTGTCCTGCTGTAAAGACCCCGAGTTGATAGGTGGACGCGTTAACGGCATCGGCCGGTCCCGTCCCTATAATTAAAATCAGGAATGCTGCCAATAACCCCGTGCTCAGAACTGCTTTCATCTTCATCTCTTATCTCCTTGCCTGCAGGAATTTCGAAGAAGGAAATCCAATACGGATAAAATATACATATTTTGTGCCACGTATTTAATGCTGCAATATTATTGACCAATTCCGGGATAAGAGACTTCGGGTGATACGATATTTGTAAAAAATGCCGTCGAACCGGGCCTGTGAAATGATGGCCTTATCGGAATATTCCAAATAATTGCAGCTACATGGCATGATTGTCCTGAATTGTAAGGAAAACCGACAAATCATGACAATGCTATTGCAAAAAAGCCCGTTATAGCTCCAAATATGGAATACAGGCTGTTAAAAAACGATCAGGATGGTAATCGCAGACTGCAGAGGAGAGCATGAAATGATCTGTTAAATTTCAAAGGTCGTGGGCTGTCCCTGCCTCGTTGCGGGGGGCGGTTTATTTGTCTTTTGGCACCAATCCTTCCCGGATGGCGAACCTGACAAGCTCGGAAAGGTTGTTCATTTCCAGCTTTATCTTGATATTTCGCTTATGGGTTTCAACAGTTTTTCCCGATATATTGAAGTGTTCCGCAATCTGCTTTGTCCTTTTCCCCTCTGCCACGAGCTGCAGGACCTGGCGCTCCCGGCTGGAAAGCCTGGGCAGGACCCGCTCATCCGGCCCGGCACTCCGATTTGCAAAATTCCTGATCAGTATGCCCGATATCCCGGGGCTTAAATATACTCTGTTGTTTCTGACCTGCCTGACTGCATCTGTCAGTTCCTCGAACGCGCAGTCCTTCAACAGGTAGCCGCAGGCGCCGGATTCCAGCATGCCGAAGACGAACCTCCGGTCGGAGTGCATCGACAAACCGATTATTTTTATTTCCTTACTCTCCGCCGTGATCTGCCGCGCTGCATCCATGCCGCCGAGTTCGGGCATTGTGACATCCATTATGATCACGTCGGGATTAAGCTCCCGGGCCAGCTTTACCGCTTCAATGCCGGTCCGGGCCTCGCCCGCGACCTCCATGTCCGGTTGCCTGGCAATCAGGATGTGCAGTCCATCCCGAATTATTTTATGGTCATCAGCGATCAGGATTCTTGTCTTCATCAATGAATTACCCGGGGCCGGTATTCTCTTTCAGGTTGCCTTGTTGGTCTTTTGCACTAATCAGCCGCATAATTCGGTGTCCGCCCGCACTAATTGGCTTTGATTCGCTAAAATAAACCCTGGAAATGCCCCTGTTAATGAAAGCCGGCATCCAGAAAATGAGAAAGTCCAAGACCCATTTGCAGGATTAAAACCGGCAATCTGCAATCATAAAAATCCTGTCCGGCAGGACAAGAAAATCCTGCTTCGCAGGATAAAAAGGCGCCCGGTACAGCGGCCGGCACGGTCTCATGTCTGTTAACTGCGCAAGATCAATGAAAAACAGATCTATTCGCCTCCTGGCATAGTTCTTTCATAATAAATGATACATGATAATTGACCGGGAGGTGTTCAGATGTCTATTGCTGTGGAGCCGGGGCGGATTTCGGGATCTCGAGCGCATGAGGGCAAGTACCTGACTTTTCACCTGCGGGAGGAGGTCTATGGAATAGGCATTCGCAGGGTTAAAGAGATTATCGGGCTGATGAACATAACGCCGATTCCGCAGACACCCGAATATATCAAGGGGGTCATAAACCTGCGGGGAAGGGTCATTCCCGTCGTCGATTTAAGGTCAAGGTTCAGCATCAATGAAATAGAAAATACAAATCACACATGCATTATCATCGTCGAGATTGACAAGGAGACGGGGACGGTCCCGGTCGGGATCATCGTCGATGAGGTGGCAGAAGTGCTGAATATCAAGGGGGCCGAAATTGATGAGGCGCCCTCATTCGGAATCAACCTGAACATGGATTTCCTTCTCGGGATCGCCAAGGTGGGAGGAGGAGTCAAGTTGCTGCTTGATATAAACCGGGTCCTGACAGCCGGGGATTTCGCTTACGACCAGGTGCATTAAAATTCGCCGGGAGTGCCAGCACGGAATGTCCAAAGTTATCCGTCTTGTTAAAAAAGTTAAGATGCCGGAGAAAAAGACACAGGTCATGATCGCGGATGATCATCAGATTATCCGCGACGGTCTGCGCATCCTCATAAACAGGCAGAAGGACATGGAAGTCGCCGGCGAAGCTGAAACCGGCAGGGAGGCGGTGCAACTCGCCCGGGAGCTGAGGCCGGACGTGATCATAATGGATGTCACGATGCCTGAACTCAGCGGCATCGACGCAACCCGCCTCATCATGGCGGGAGGGGAAAAGATAAAAATAATCGGCTTGTCGATGCACTCCGACCGCAGTTTCATTCTCGGCATGCTGATGTCCGGCGCCTGCGGTTATCTTTTAAAGGACTGCGCATTCGACGAACTCGCCGATGCCATCCGCCAGGTAATGAAAAACAATATATATCTGAGCTCAGGGATACCAGATTCAGTGGCCAGGGATGTCGTAAAGCAGAAAGGCTGCTGCAATCGCGCCTGTCCCGGCGGGACTGCAGAGACGGAACCCCGGGATGCCTGAAGGCTGTTGAAACAAAGCGCAACTGCCGCATTGCGCTCCCCCCCCTCTTAATGCGGCGATTTTGTTGGTCGGCAGGGGCGTATTACAATACGCCCCTGCAATAATGGGAACAGAATCATTGCTCATTTGAGCCTGCCGAGATGAGCATCCTTTTGTCTCATTCAAGCGGGCGTTTTAAATTCTGAACATGCCTGCCGGCCATAGGAAACTGCCCCGCCACCAGGTCTCTCCCCCCAATTCACGGCCAAAATTGTCAAAAAATTCTCCGCTAAAGGCGAATCCGGTCTGGCCCGGGAGGCGAATAATTATTATAATTGACCAGCCGCTTATCGCTTGCTCAGGAGCTGGTCATGACTCCCCCGAAAAAATCCGGACCCGGTAAGATCCGTGCCGCAGTCTTTCGCGCAATCGGTTTGCCCCTGCAGATAGAATCCCTCGAACTGGATGGCCCCCGCGATGACGAGGTCCTGGTGAGGATTGAGGCATCCGGGGTGTGCCATACCGACATCAGTTACATAGAGGACTGGGGAACTGATGTGCCCGTCATCCTGGGCCACGAGGGCGCCGGGATTATCGAGCAGGCCGGCAAAAAAATCAGCGGCTTGAAAAAGGGCGACCATGTCGTCCTCTCGTTCCAGTCCTGCGGAAATTGCCCCCAGTGCCGCAAGGGGCGTCCGGCCCACTGCCGCCGGTTCATGGGATTGAACTTCGGTTTCAGCCGCGCTGATGGAAGCAACGCATATGGCGGCGGGGTGCGCGGGCATTTTTTCGGGCAGTCCTCTTTTGCAACGCACGCGCTTGCCACGGAGCGCAATGCGGTGAAGGTCGCAAAAGACCTCCCGTTGCGGGTCCTGGCGCCGCTCGGGTGCGGCCTGCAGACCGGCGCGGGGACGGTGCTTAATTCGCTCGGCGTCCCCGCCGGGTCAAGCATTGCCGTATTCGGCACAGGGTCGGTGGGACTCGCTGCAATAATGGCCGCGAAAATAGCCGGGGCGCATCCGGTAATCGGAATCGACATCAGGCCCGCGCGCCTGAAGCTGGCAAAAGAATTGGGGGCCACCCACGCCACAAACTCAAGCCGCGAAGATGTCCTCCTCCGCGTACAAAAAATCACGGGCAAGGGGATCGACTACACCGTCGAGACTTCGGGCGACGATGAGATGTACAATCTTTCTCTGGAACTCCTGAATCCGCGCGGCATTGCGGCGCTGCTCACGGGCGCGGCGGGCCCTTCTTCCATGCCGGGCGGGAGAAAGGCCCTCAGCATTATCCAGGGCGATGCCGACCCGCAGGTGTTCATTCCCAGGATGATCGGGCTTTACAGGGAAGGGAGGTTCCCGTTCGACCGCCTCGAGAAGGCGTACAAAATCTCTGAGATAAACCGCGCGATTGTCGATTCCATGCGCGGCAGGACTATTAAACCTGTGCTGCTTATTGACAGGCAAACCGACAGGACCTGAATTTCCCTTCCTCTCCATTCTCATCCTTTTCGAACCCGAATCCAGGGGATCACCTGATAGCGTCAACTGTATTTTTCCTTTATAAGGATCAAGAATTTTAAACAAGCAACGCGGCAAGGATTGAAGTGAAGCCTCACACACGGGGACCGATCAAAAGAAAGCAAGCGCGGAAGATCATTTCCGGGATCAGGGAAGAGGACCTGAAGAAATTCAGGAAAGATGACCTGGGTGAGTTGATCGAGAAGATCGAAGAAGCCTGCCAGGCGGAACTGCTGGCTGAAAACGATAATCTCAGGTCAAGGCTGGAGGAATTGGAACAGACTCTTGATGCAATCCGCACCGGGGCGGTGGACGCCCTGGTTGTCAGCGGGACGGAAGGGGACAGGATATTTTCTCTGGCCGGAGCGGAACACCCCTACAGGGTAATGGTTGAAACCATGGGCGAAGGAGCCGTGACCCTCAACAGCGAGGGAATGATCATGTTTGCCAACGATTCCTTTTCCCGTCTGGTCAAGACGCCTCTGCAAAAAATAATAGGGTCCCCTATAAGTCGGTTTATCTCCCCGGAAGACCAAAGGAAATTCCTGGCCGGACTGCGGTCGTGCCGGAATATTTCCCGGCTGGAACTGGCCCTTACAACCTCGGACAAATCGAGAATACCCGTTTCCCTTTCAATCAGCGCCCTGGCATATGAAGACAGCCCCGGTTTCTCGGTTGTGGTAAACGATCTGACCCATCAGAAAAATGAAGAGCTGGTGAGGCGCCATGCAGAGAAACTGCAGGCGGAAATCGCCGAAAGAAAAAGAGCTGAAGAGAGGCTGAGCAAAAGCGAGCGGCGGCTCAGGGTATTTTTCGAATCCGACATGGGCGGCACTGTTTACTG
>JBDKTK010000072.1:0-3879 GCA_039680225.1 Syntrophaceae bacterium | reverse complement strand
TGGGGATCGGCCGCTACGATCTCGACCGGATAGGGCTGCCGAACGACTGCATCAGCTCGCTTCGCGTACCCGCCGGTCTGAAGGTCACCCTGTTCCAGGACGCCGGTTTCTCCGGGAATTCGATCACCTTTACGGACAGTGCGAGTTTCGTCGGTTCGTTCGACGACAAGACGTCGTCCATCGTGATCGAGCGGGTCGGCGATGAGCCCGCCGTGGATATTTACGAATACGTCAACTACCAGGGAATGCACAAGCAGTTGGGAATCGGCAGGTACAACATCGGTGAAATCGGGCTCCCGAACGATTCCCTGAGTTCCCTTCGCGTCGGTCCCGGCCTGAAGGTCAATCTTTTCGAGAACGGGGATTTCACCGGCTCCTCGGTTTCCTACGTGCACGACACGAGTTCGATCGGTTCGTTCAACAACAAGACTTCTTCGATCGTTGTCGAGGCGGTGCAGTCGCCGGTGGTCGAAGTTTTCGAGCGGGCCGATTACAAGGGCCGGTGCTGCGTCCTGGGCCCCGGGGGCTACGACGTGGCCGGGATCGGCCTTCCCAACGACAGTCTCAGCTCGCTGCGGGTTCCCAGGGGGCTGGAGGTCACCCTGTACGAGAACGCTGGGTTTGCGGGGGCGAACGTACGCTACACGGCCAATACGAGTTTCGTCGGTTCGTTCAACGACAAGACTTCATCCATCCGGGTCCGCCGGCTCTAGACTCCTGCGCGGGCGAACCCGTGGCGACGCGGCCGGCCGGGCCGGCCTCGTCGCCTGATCCCGCTCCGGGCGGAAAGGACCGGAGCGCGGCGAAAGACCGCCGGAGCGTTTTGTTCCTTTCTGGTCCGGGACAAACGTGATATGGGAACTCTGCGGCAGGTGCGGGGAGCGCGGTTTCCCGGACCGCCGCCGCACCCGAAACCAGGAATCCTTTCGTGAACCCGTTCGAACTGACCTGTTCCGAAGTCGCCGCCGAGATGGCCCGCCGGTACGGCAAGGGGGCGTTCCATGCGGCGGCCCTCTACCGGGAAGTCTTCCAGCATGGCAACACCTCGCCGGCCGGGATGAGGGGGTTTGCGCAGTCCCCGGCGCTTGCGGCGAAGCTGGCGAAGGACCTCCGCCTGCCGTCGTGCCGGATCGAGCGCCAGGTGGGGGAGGAAACCCTCAAGTTCGCGTCCCGCCTTCACGACGGCGGCGTGATCGAGTCCGTGGTCATCCCCTCGGGCGGCCGCACGACCCTTTGCGTTTCCTCCCAGGTCGGGTGCCGCATGGGGTGCAGGTTCTGCACCACGGGGGGAATGGGTTTCGTCCGGTCCCTCTCCACGGCGGAAATCGTCTGGCAGGCCTACGCGGCCCGGTTCCTCCTCGGGCGCCGCGTCGACAACGTAGTCTTCATGGGCATGGGGGAACCCTTCGACAACCTCGACGCCGTGATCCAGGCCGTGCGCGTTTTGAACGACCAGCGGGGGCTGGACATTCCGCTCGGCCGCATCACTCTTTCGACCGCCGGCCACGTGGACGGCATCGAGAGGCTGGCCGCCCTGGATCTTCCGAAGCTCCGCCTGGCGGTTTCCCTCAACGCCGCCGACAACTCCCTTCGCGACACCCTCATGCCCATCAACCGGCGTTACCCGCTGGAACGGCTCAAAGAGGCGCTCCTTCGGTTTCCGCTCGCCCGGGACGGGGTCGTCTTCGTCGAATATGTCCTGCTGGCGGGGGTGAACGATTCACGCGACGACGCCGGCCGGCTCGTCCGCTTCCTGGAGGGCCTCCGCGCCCGGGTCAACGTACTCGCCTACAACAGCGGAAGCGCGCAGCGGTATGCGGCGCCGTCCGCGGAGCAGGTCCGGCGGTTTTGCGGCTGGCTGGCGGAAGAAAAGGTTTTCGTCCGGGCGAGGCAGTCAAAGGGGCGGGAGATCGCGGCCGCGTGCGGCCAGCTCGGAGCCGCACTTTCGCAGCCGAAGTGAAGGCAAAGGGGGGCTCGGGGGGCTGGTTTCGATTTACCCCTGAGAGATGGTTTCGATTTTTCCCCTGAGAAGGGATGTGTGGATGTTCCCTCCAAAACATCAAGTGCTTACAGGCCGATGCCCCCCTGCTTTTCCCTCAATATGGTTGACTTATCAGCCCGTCGAAAAATATGGCGTCCCGGCAGAAGGAAAAAGTTTGATCGAGTTCAAGTCAACGGCATTGAGGTCAAGGGGCCTGCGGCCGTTTCCGGGCCTGTCGGATGGTATGTGACGAAGAGCAAAAAAACAGCGAGTTCTCCCCCCTGGCATACTTTTGCGGAAGTTCCAACGTCCCGGATAAACGGCTGGCAATGGAGCGCAGCGGAATTGCCGGTCCGGGTTAACGCGATTCTTAGGATCTTCCCTTAAATTTCGGATAAAGCTTTTTCATACACTCAGGGCAAATTCCGTGACTGAAGTCAGCTACGGGATGCTTGATAAGATAATGCTCAATAGGATGCCAATTGTTTTGATTGTCTCGGATGCTCTTGCAGTTTGCACAAATTGGAACCAGACCCCGGAAGGCTTGAAGCTCCATCAAATAATCTGTCAGTTTTTTATTCTTATCTCCGAGTCTTTGGTTTATATAAATCATTTCAAGATGCGACTCAATCAAACTGCGTAATTGCATCATGAGCTTTTCTGTGGTTTTTGAATACTCGTTTGCTTTGTTATCCAAGACACAAATAGTTCCAAAAGGTGTTTTGTTTGGTAAGAGAATGGGAAACCCTAAATAGGAAATCATATTCAAATTGACGTCTGGGCTATTTTTCCAGTTTACATCTGCTAAGGCGTCAGGAACGAGAAGCTTGTCTTGTGTCTTCAGTACCGTCTCGCAATAAATACCGGAGCCGAATAACACTTCCTTATCTCCGGGATGGTAAGGGTTGCCCTCGCTCTCGCTCGAAATGAAAACCTCAATATAAGGATCCATAAATCGCATGATCAATGCGGCAGGAACCCTGACAATTTCGGACAAAATGTTGACAATTTCTTGCCAATTTGCCAGAATGTCTGCCGATATTTCAATATCAACCTTGTTGTCTATCATGTTCTTGTTTTTGCTCCTGGCAAGCGATTGTATAGTTTCTGTATATCTCCGGGAGATGATACAGTATTTCGATGCTCAGCTGGACAGGGACGGCAGGTCTGTTGATGCTTGACGAGTTCCCAGTCCTTCTATTACCCTGACGCTATAATGTATTGTATGCTTAAGGTACTTGCAAGAATATTCTTCTCTCTTGTATAGTTAAAGTGACAAGAGGAAGCAGTAATTTGAGCCCTTGTTCACGAGCCTTTTTGGGTGGGTAACCGTTTACCGGTGGTGAGTTTTTATTGCATGACAGAGGAACGGGCTGACCCCTTCTCCACGACAAACACAATCATGTATTACAGGGAGCATTGGAAATGGGTAGTCAATGGCAGACAGACAATCTCAGCAGTACATACCTGGAAGGAATAAGAACGGCGATTCCATTTGCCGACGAAAATATGGACCTGATGATACGGGTAGCCCGCGCCTGGACGCCGGGAGTTGAAAGGTTCCTTGACCTGGGTTGCGGGGATGGCGTGCTGGGAAGGGCGCTGCAGCAATCCTTCCCGAATGCCGAGGCGGTCTTCGTCGATTTCTCCGATCCCATGATCGAAGCCACACGAAGGAATATCGAGTCCTGCACTCGTGCCCAAATAATCAAGGCCGATTTCAGCGATCCAGGGTGGCTTGCCGATCTGGGGGACAACGCCCGCTTCGACCTGATTGTCTCGGGATACGCCATTCACCACCTCCCGGACGTGCGCAAGAAGCAGTTATACGCAGAGATATTCGGGTTGCTGAAGAGCAATTCCGTTTTCCTGAACATGGAACACGTCTCCTCCTCCAC
>JBDKTK010000071.1:0-4842 GCA_039680225.1 Syntrophaceae bacterium | reverse complement strand
CGGGCTGGGGGCCCTTATCACGCTGATGATTTTCCGCCTGGACCTGAACCTTTAAGCCCTCGTCGGGATAATAATGCTCGTCGGCAGAGTGAAGAAAAATGAGATCATGATGATCGACTTCGCCCTGGAGTCCGAAAGGAAAGAGGGCCTGAAGCCCATGGAGGCCATATACCAGGGGGCCGTTATCAGGTTCCGGCCGATCATGATGACGACCATGTCGGCGCTGATGTCCACGCTTCCGATCGCCATCGGATTGGGGGCGGGCGCGGAATCCAGGAAACCCCTCGGCCTTGCCGTTGTGGGCGGGCTCGTCCTGTCCCAGGTCGTGACCCTGTACATCACCCCGGTTATATATACCTACCTGGATTCCCTGCAGTCGCTGGTCCGCAGCAGGTTCAGAAAACGCCTGCCTTCCGCATAAAAAAGGCGGGCCGGGCCCGCCTTTTAATTTCAGATTTCAAATTTCAGATTTCAAATTATTTTTCCGTCACTATCCTGGAGAAATCCGCAATCCGGTAAATCATCCGGGAAATCTCGGAAAGCATCGAGAGGCGGTTCGTGCGGACTTTTTCGTCCGGGTCCATGACGAGCACCGATTCGAAGAAGGCGTCGACGGGCTTTCTCAGGCGCGCCAGTTCAACGAGCGCAGCTTCGTAGTCCTCTTTTTCGATGAGAGAAATGGCCTTGTCCCTGATCTCGTTGTACGCATCGTAAAGGGCGCTTTCCTCCGGGCTCGTGAAGACCGCCGGGTCGACGGCGCCGCCCTGGAAATTCTTCAAAATGTTGACGACGCGCTTGAAGGCGATCGCCAGCGGCTCGAAGTCGATATGCGACTTGAATGTTTCCATCGCATTGATCTTCCTCAGCGACCGGCCGAAATCCGTGAGGCCGGCGGAGAGCACGGCATCCACGACATCGTAGGGATGCCCCTGGGATATCAGCTGGTTTTCGAACCTGGCCCGTAAAAATTCGATCACGTCCTTCCTGATTTCCGGGGCCGGCTTTTTGAATTTATCTGCAAGGATGGAAATGCTCTTGTCGAGCAGTCCGGGCAGGTCCAGCTGCCATCCCTTGTCCAGGATGATATTGATCACCCCGAGGGCCTGCCTGCGCAGCGCATAAGGGTCGGCCGTTCCCGTGGGGATCTGCCCTATCCCGAAGAAGCCGGCTATGGTGTCGACCTTGTCGGCGATGCTCAAGATGGCGCCCACATCTGTCTGCGGGAGTTCGCCGCCCGCCGAGGTCGGCAGGTAATGCTCGTATACGGCCCTGGCCACGACCGGGTCTTCTCCCTGGATGAGCGCGTACTCGCGTCCCATGATCCCCTGGAGTTCCGGGAATTCGTACACCATCTGGGTCTCCAGGTCGGCCTTGCTCAGGAGCGCCGCCCTGTCCACTTTCGCCGCGAGCGACGGGTCTGATTGATTTACCCGGGCCGCGATGAAATCGGCGAGCTGCCGGAAGTGCATGACCTTCTCGTACGACGTGCCGAGCTGGGAGTGGAACACGACTTTGTGGAGCTTCTCGAAGTGCTGATCGAGCGGGACCTTGCTGTCTTCCCTGAAGAAGAATTTCGCGTCGGCCAGCCGCGCCCGGATGACTTTTTCATTGCCCCGCGCCACCACGGACGGGTCGCGCGCCACCGTGTTGTTGATGGTGATGAAATACGGCATGAGCTTTTCATCGCCGTCCAGGACGGGGAAATATTTCTGGTGCGACATCATCGTGGTCGTCAGCACGTCCTTGGGAAGGTCGAGATAGCTCTCGTCGAAGCTGCCGCTGACGGCGGAGGGGAACTCGACGAGGTAATTGACTTCCTCGAGCAGTTCTTCATCTATCAACGGCTTGCCGCTGACGGACTGCGCGGCTTTTTCAATTTCCGCGACGATCATTTTTTTCCTTTCGTCCTGGTCCACGACGACGTATTTCTTTTTGGCCTTGGACATGTAATCCCGGAAGCTTTTAACCGCGAAAGGTTTCGGCGACATGAAGCGGTGCCCGAATGACATGTTGCCGCTGGCAAGGTTTTCCAGTTTGAACGGCACCACGTCCGTCCCGAACAGGGCGACTATCCAGTGGATGGGCCTGGCGAACCGGATTTCCAGGTTGGACCAGCGCATGGATTTCTGGAAGGGAATGGAAAGGATGAACCTCGGGATCATCGCCGGCAGCAGCGATGCCGTTTCCTCGCCGGCTATCGTCTTGCGGGCGCAGATATATTCGCCCTTGTCCGTTACGATCGTCTCCAGCTCGCTGATTTCCAGGCCCTGCCCTTTGGCGAAGCCGAGCGCAGCTTTTGTGGGGTTGCCCTGCTCGTCGAAGGATACCCTCCTGGCCGGGCCGAGTTTCTCTATGACCTGTTCTTCCTGTTTCTCGGCCACTTTGCTCACGGCCACGGCCAGCCTCCGGGGCGTGGCCAGCGTCCTGATCGCGCCGAAAGGTATCCGGCTGTTGGTCAATTCCTTCCGGATGAGCTCTTCCATGTCCCTGAGGGTCTTGTTCAGAAACTCCGCCGGAATCTCTTCGGTCCCTATTTCAATAAACAGATCTTTGCCCATTTAATTCTCTCCATAAGATTTCGGTCACTGAGCCTGCCGAAGTGACCTTCCATTCATCTTCTCCGAGTATTGTGCGCTCGTTTCGACAGGCTCAACGAATGATTGTAATTTTATTTCTTCCATTTTCCGATCAGGGGGAATCCGAGCGCCTCTCTCTGCTTTAGATAGCCCTCGGCGCTGAGCTTCGCGAGGTTCCTCACCCTGCCGATGTAGCTTGTCCTTTCCGCAACGCTGATCGCCCCGCGGGCGTCCAGCATGTTGAAGGTATGGGAGCACTTCAGGCAGTAGTCATAGGCGGGCAGGACAAACCCTTTCTCCGCCATCCGGATGGACTCGGCCTCGTACATGTTGAACAGCTCCCTGAGCATCCCGATGTCGGCCAGCTCGAAATTGTATGTGGAGAATTCCACTTCGCCGCGGTGATGGACGTCTCCGTATTTTATGCCGTGGCCCCATTCGAGGTCGTAGACGTTGTCGATCCCCTGCAGGTACATGGCAATGCGCTCGATGCCGTAAGTGATCTCGGAGCAGATGGGGTTGAGGTCGATCCCTCCGACCTGCTGGAAATAGGTGAACTGGGTGATTTCCATCCCGTCGAGCCACACCTCCCAGCCCAGGCCCCAGGCGCCGACCGTGGGCGATTCCCAATCGTCCTTGACGAAGCGGATGTCATGCTCGAGGGGGTTGATACCGAAGCTCCTCAGCGAATCCAGGTAAAGCTCCTGAATGTTCAGGGGCGAGGGCTTCATTATGACCTGGTACTGGTAAGAGTGCTGGAGCCGGTTGGGGTTCTCGCCGTAGCGGCCGTCGGTCGGCCGGCGGGACGGTTCGACATAGGCGACGTTCCAGGGCTCCGGGCCGAGCGACCTCAAGAAAGTCGCCGGGTTGAACGTGCCCGCCCCCACCTCGATATCATAAGGCTGCTGGATTATGCAGCCATGGCCGGCCCAGAATTTCTCCAGGGCCATTATCAATTCCTGAAATGTCACGGTATCCTCCGTAGTTGTTTCTTTTCAGATTGGATTTTAACTTGGTTCCGTTAGCATTAATCCCGAAAAACTGTCAAGGTAAATCAACCGGAAAGCATGCGGATTTCATTGAGGATGTTGAAGGATTTCAGCTCCTTGCCGAGCAGGAACTGGATAAAGCGGGTCAGGACGATCCGGCTTTCCTTCCGGGCGTTGTCGGTAAAGACAAGCCTTTTCAGCAAATCGAAATCGCTTTCCTTTCCCATCAGCAAAGTCTTGAGCGTCCCCGGGCTCAAAAGCGCTTCCGCCGGGCCATGGGGCCCGGGAGCGCAATCGCCGCACCGGATGGCGCCGTCCTTGTAGTTGAACCGGAACACGCCCCCCGCGGATTCTTCCAATGGGCGCTTGCATGATATGCAGCGGTCAAGAAACGGGTCGTATCCCAGCAGTTTGAGCGTCCGCAATTCGAAGAGCCGGATTATCCCGTCCGTGTTCAGGCCGGAATTGATCAGGCCCAGGAAGGAAACGAGGTGATTGTAAAGATCCACACTCTTCTTCCCCTCCAGGGTGAACTGCTCTATGAGCTCCAGGAAGTAAGAGGCGACAAGGGTGCTCTCCAGGTCATTCCTTATCCCGTCATAGTGTTCAAGGACATCGCAGTTCTCAATCAGGACAAGGTCGCTGCGCCCCTTGCGGGAAAAGATCATCACCGAACGGCAGCAGGGTTCCAGGGCATTGGGGAACCGTTTGCGGCTCCGGCGCGCGCCCTTGGCGATACCGCTGACCTTTCCAAACTGGTCGGTATAGAACCGGCATATCCGGTCCGACTCGCCGTAATCAAGCGTGTGGAGGACCACCGCTTCCGTTTTGTATGTCTGCCTGCCTGCCATTTAATCCTTCTTTACAAACTCTTCATCAGTCTCCCAGTTCAGGGGATTATAATTAATATATTCCCGAACGCCATTTAAATCGTCCTCATTCCGGATCACGTGTTCATAATAGTTTCTCTGCCAAACGGGAATGCCGGGCGTCTTGCGGATTGCATTTACTTTGGTTGTTACGGCAGATTTGAAACCAGCTATCATTGCGCCGATGGACCTGGATTTTGGACCCGAAGCTGTAGGGGCGACCGGCCGGTCGCCCCTACGGTTTTCATATCTTTTACTGCGTTCCTATATCTCCCGGTATTTTATCTCTCCGCCGACTATGGTCATCGCGGCTTTGCCTTTGAGCTCCCAGCCGTTGAAGGGGCAGTTGCGGCTCTTCGACTTGAACGCGCCGGCATCGACGGTCCATTTGCGGTCGAGGTCGATCAC
>JBDKTK010000070.1:0-6529 GCA_039680225.1 Syntrophaceae bacterium | reverse complement strand
TATTACTGGCAGGACCAGAAGAACGGCCCGACGAGATCGGCCCCCACGTACCTGGCAGGCCTGACCAACGTCGACCAGCGCACAACGTATAATATTACACTTCAGGGCGGATTTTATGAAGATTACTTTACTTCACAGAACCTGGGCTTTACCCGTTACCACCGCCTGCTCGTTTCCGCATATCACCGTCTTGAGAGACGGTTCTTTGTCTCCCTGTCGGGCAACGGCGAATATGCCGATTTTACTTACGACAGGAAAGACTGGGTCTACGGGGGGACCGCCAGCGCCGGCTATGACATCATGAAATGGCTCACCGTGTCCCTGCAGTACACGTACCAGGAGAGGAATTCCGACCAGGACGTAAATGACTACGCCAATAACAGAGTTATGTTTGCAATAAAGGCTGTCTACTGAGGTTACTTATGATCAATCCGGAAAAATCATACAACATGACAGACTACCTCGAAATCCTGCGGCGCAGGGTGTGGTTCATGGTCGTGCCTTTCATCGTGGTCCTGCTGGGCATTTCAGTGTACTGCATTTTTGCCCCCCGTGAATACAAGGCCACGACGCTGGTCCTGGTCACGCCGCAGCGCGTGCCCGAGGCCTTTGTGCCCACTACGGTAACGGCAAGGATCGAGGAGCGGCTCCAGACCATTGCCCAGGAAGTCATGAGCCGCACCAGGCTCGAGCAGATCATCAACGAAATGCGCCTGTACCAGAAAGAGCGAAAGAATATGTCTGCAGAAGAAGTAGTTGAGCTGATGCAGAAAAATATCAAGCTCGAGCTCCCCACCAAGAAAGAGGAGCGGGGATATTTCACCATAAATTACATGGGGGAGGACCCCCAGGTCGTTACGTCGGTGGCCAACCGCCTTGCCTCGCTGTTTATTGAGGAGAACCTGAAGGTTAGAGAGCAGCAGGCAATGGGGACAACGGAATTTTTATCCACAGAACTGACGGCGGTGAAGGCCACGCTCGATGCCCAGGAATCGCAGATAGCCCAGTACAAAAAACGTTTCATGGGAGAGCTTCCGGAACAGCGGGACACGAACCTGAAAATTTTCGAGCAGCTGCAGACCCAGGCCCAGAGGATAGGAGAGAGCCTGAGGGCCGCCCAGGACAGGAAACTGTTCCTGCAGAAGCAGTTATCGGATATGGAATCGGGAGCCGGCGCATCATATCTGCCGGGCAAGGATGGCCGCACTCCGGAAGGTAAGTCGGGGGACGGGACCGGTTCCTATGAAACGCAGAAAGAGGCCCTCACCCGTCAACTTCAGGACCTGAGGACGAAATATACCGAAACTCACCCTGATGTCATTTCGACCAAGAAGAAACTTGCCGACCTGGAGAAGAACAAGGACACCTACAATATTGCCAGGGACCCCCGTTACCGGGAGGTAAAGGGCCAGCTTGCCGCGACGGAACTGGAGATCAAGCGGCTCCACGGGGAATCCGACCAGATCGCGCGGCAAATAGGCAACTACCGCTCACGGATCGAGAAGGTCCCGATGAGAGAGCAGGATATGGCGTCTCTCATGAGAGAGTACCAGAACACCAAGGAAACTTACGAGCGGCTGCTGAAGAAAAGCCAGGACGCCCAGCAGGCGGAGAACCTGGAGAGGCGGCAGAAGGGCGAGCAGTTCAAGGTTATCGACCCGGCCAGGGTCCCGGAAAAACCCTTTTCTCCGAACATACCGAAGCTTTACCTGATCGGCCTGGCCCTGGGCATCGCCGCGGGATTCGCAACAGCTTTCCTGGTCGAGCAGTCCGACCGCACTTTCCACGAGGCGGGCGATCTTGAAAAGGCTTTCGGCCTCAAAGTGCTGGCGAATATTCCGCGAATAGAAAAAGAAGAAGAGAGCGGTTTCAATGTACGAAATATTCTATGGACTAAAAGAAAAACCGTTTGAGATAACCCCGGACCCCGACTTCTTTTTTGCAAGCGAGAATCACAAGGAGGGGCTCGCCAATCTCAAGTACGCGATCAAGGAAGGCAAGAGCTTCACAGTCCTTACGGGTGAAGTGGGCTCCGGAAAGACCATACTTATCCGCAAGCTCCTCAATCAGCTGAACGGCGTGGCCCGGACTACCTATATATTCAATCCCATCATGAACAGGTCGGATTTCCTGGAGTTCATCTGCAGGGACCTGGGCGTAGAGGTCCCGGAGGGACTCTCGGACGGGAAGCTGGTTTCCGCCCTGCATGAATTCCTCCTGCAGTGCTATGAGAGGAGGGAAAAGGTCTTCCTGATAATAGACGAGGCGCAGGCGATGGACCCCGACCTGCTGGACCTGGTCCGGATGCTCACCAACCTTGAGACATCGAAGAGCAAGCTCCTCAATGTCATCCTCATGGGCCAGCCGGAACTTACAGATATCCTCAACACCGACAGGTTCAGGCCCCTCAAGCAGAGGGTCACTGTGCGTTTCGATCTCAAGCCGCTGACCCGCGAGGAAACGGCGGAATACATACTCTATCGCATAAAGAGAGCAAGGAGCAGGGACCTGCGGATATTCGACAAGGGGTCCATTGACGAGATTTTCAGATACTCGAAAGGGATCCCGAGGCTCATCAACGTCATCTGCGACAACGCCCTGCTGACCGGATTCGCGAGGGGGGCAAAGCGCCTCAACAAAGGCGTTATCAGGGATGTTATCAGGGAACTTGACGTGTCCAACAAGCCCAAGTCCGAAAACCGTGCGAAGCTGCACCCCGCTATGGCTTTTCTGGCCGCGGCGGTTGTGATCATGGCGATTGTCTGGGGATACCACAGCGGAATACTGAAGATACTGGGGGAAATGATACATGGGTAAGATGTTTGATGCTCTTGAGAAAATCGAGAAGGACCGCTTTGACGAAATCGAGGAGGTCCCGGTTAAAACCGACCCGGAAGCAACAGTGCTTGACAGCATGCTCGTTTCCTTCTACGAGTCGTCCTCCACGGTCGCCGAGCAGTTCCGCAGGTTGAGGACCCATATTTTCAGGGAGAGGGCGGAAGACCCCCCGAGGACAATCCTGGTGACAAGCGCGCTGGGCTCGGAGGGGAAAAGCTTCATCGCCGCCAACCTTGCCGTCACAATAGCAACCGAGTACGACAGCTACGCACTCCTTGTCGACTGCGACCTGCGCAATCCCTCGCTCTCCCGCTGGTTCGGCCAGGAAAAGGCGGCAGGCCTTTCGGATTACCTCCTGGACAAAAAGGATATATCGGAACTGCTGATCAAGACCGACATAAAGAAACTCAGCATCCTGAGCGGGGGAAGCTCCCAGGAGAATCCCGTCGAGTTGATCGGCTCGAAAAAAATGAATTCCCTGATCAATGATTTAAAGTCCCGCTACGAGGACCGCTACATAATTTTCGATTCCTCTCCGATCCTGGCCACGACAGAGCCGAGCGTCCTTACCAAGATGGTCGACGGCATAGTCCTTGTAGTCAGGGCCGATTCCACAGGGCGCGATTCGGTCGAGCAGGCGATGAAGGTCCTGGACAAAAATAAAATAATAGGAGTCGTTCTCAACGACGTCAAGTTCATGACGGAAGCGATGCATTCCCGCTTTTTCGGGACAAAATACAGTTACTACTATTACCAGTACGGCAAGCCCGAAGAGGAGACAAAAAAAGGAGGATTTTTAGGCAAGATAGGTTTTAAAAAGAAAAACTGAGCAGTGCACCCGGTTTATATTCGGCGCTTCTTCCTGGCCGGTTTATTCATTCACGTTGCGTTACAAAAAGGAGATTGTCAATGCCGGGAATTAACAAGTTTATCCTGGAAAAGTTATCAATAGTCAAAAAGGCCAAAGAGGGCCCGGAAGCCGTCTTCTATTCTGAGACCCATTTCCTCCACATGCTAAAAATCGAGAGGAAGCGGACTGAGAGATCGAACGTGCCCTTCCTGCTGATGCTTGTCAACCTGGGGGACCTCACGAAGATGGAACGCCTGGCTTATGCGGAAGAGATCAGATGCATCCTCGATTCCTCCCTCCGGGAAACGGATATCAAGGGCTGGTACGAAGAAGACAGGATCATTGGGGTGATTTTCACAGACATGCTTAAGATCGATGAGACTTCCAAAAGGAAAATCTTCCAGAAAGTTGCCCGCGCTTATTACAAAAGAAATTATGACAAGTTATTCCGGAAAATAAAAATATCCTTCCATGTTTACCCGGAACACCTCGATAAAGACTCCGAAGGCGAAGGCAATATTTTTGACGATAACCTTTATCCGGACCATTCCTGGAAAAAAATTACCAAAAAGAGTTCGCTGATAGTCAAACGGTCGATCGACATTGTGTGGAGCTTCCTGGCGCTGCTGCTCGTTTCGCCGCTGCTTGCCGGAATTGCAATCGGGATAAAGCTCACTTCGCCCGGGCCGGTATTTTTCCGCCAGGAGAGGCTGGGACTGAACGGCAGGAAATTCATGTTCCTGAAGTTCCGGTCCATGTACACGGATAACGACCCGCGCAGCCACCAGGAGTATGTCCGCAAACTGATCGAGGAGAGCAAAAAAGAATCGAGCGAAAATATAATTTACAAAATGACCGATGATCCCAGGATAACCCCGTTCGGCCGTTTTCTCAGGAAGAGCAGCCTCGACGAAATCCCGCAGTTCATTAACGTGCTCACGGGGGAGATGTCGCTCGTGGGCCCGCGCCCGCCCATTCCGTATGAATGCGATATGTACGACGTCTGGCACAAGCGCCGCCTCCTGTCCTGCAAGCCGGGCATCACCGGGCTGTGGCAGGTCACAGGCCGCAGCACGACCACTTTCGACGAGATGGTGAGAATGGACCTGGATTACATCGAGAATTGGAGTCTCTGGAAAGACATCAAGATTTTGTTCAAAACCCCCCGCGTAGTCCTGATGGGCAAAGGGGCGTATTAAAATGACAGCACCCTGAGCCTGTCGAAGGGTGCAATTTATTGGGGTCACTTCGACAAGCTCAGTGAACGCAAGCTCAGTGGCCTGAAGAGTCATTCCCGCGCAGGCGGGAATCCAGTTCTTGTTCGAATAGAATGAAGATAAATCTCTGCAGGGGCGGCCGGCGGCCGCCCGTGAGGATAAGACAAGGAGAATAGTCGTCATGGTAAAAATGGGAGTTATCGGCTACGGCTACTGGGGCCCCAACATCGTGCGCAACTTCAACAGCGCCAACGGGTCTCAAGTCGTGATGGTCTGCGACATGAACCAGCAGATCCTGAAAAAAGTGAAGAAAAGCTATCCGGACATAAACGTCACCAGTGAATTATCAGAGTTGATCAAATCGCCGGACGTCGATGCTGTCGCAATTGTCACGCCGGTGTTCACTCACTATGAACTGGCCAAAAAGGCCCTTGAGGGAGGGAAGCACGTCTTTATCGAGAAGCCCTTCACCTCCAACAGCCAGCAGGCCGAGGACCTTATCGAGCTCGCGGAAAAGAAGAACCTGAAGATCATGGTGGACCACACCTTCCTGTACACGGGCGCCGTGCGGAAAATCAAGCAGCTCGTCGAAGATAACGTGCTGGGAGATCTTTTTTATTTCGATTCCATCCGGGTCAACCTGGGCCTTTTCCAGCACGATATAAATGTCATGTGGGACCTCGCCCCCCACGACCTCTCGATCATGCTTTATATAATGAGAGAAATGCCGACCGCGGTAGTCGCCACCGGGGCGGGGCACTTCCGGGATGGCCAGGAAAACGTCGCGTACCTGACGTTCTATTTCACAAGCAAGATGATCGCCCATATCACTGTAAACTGGCTCTCTCCCGTGAAAGTCAGGACTACCCTGATCGGCGGTGAAAAGAAAATGCTTGTCTGGAACGACCTGGAGCCGGACGAGAAAATAAAAGTTTACGACAAGGGAGTCCAGGTCAGGACGAAAGAGGGCAAGTACAACCTGCTCGTCGACTACCGTTCGGGAGATATCTGGGTGCCCAAGATTGAACAGACCGAGGCCCTGAAAAAGATCGCCGAGACTTTTGTCGATTATATCGGCAACGGGCTCAGGGGGGTCGTCAACGACGGCCAGGCCGGGCTCCAGGTTGTCAAGCTGCTGCAGTCTGCGGAAAAGTCACTCAAGAACATGGGGCAGATCGTATACATATGAAAGACGACCTCTACATTTCCGCGGATGTAAAGCTCGGCAGGGACGTAAGGCTGGCAAAGTTCATAAACCTTTATGGCTGCGCAATCGGCGACAATACTAAAATAGGGACATTTGTCGAAGTGCAGAAGAATGCGAGCGTCGGGAAGAACTGCAAAATATCGAGCCACACTTTCATCTGCGAGGGCGTGACAATAGAGGATGACGTGTTTATCGGCCACGGCGTCACGTTTGTGAACGATACCTACCCGCGTGCGACCAACCCGGGAGGGGCATTGCAGACGGAAGCCGACTGGAAGGTTGAATTCACGCCGGTGAAGAAAGGCGCTTCGATCGGGTCCGGTTCGACGGTCCTCGCCAACGTGACAATCGGCGAAAACGCGATAGTGGGCGCGGGCAGCGTTGTAACAAAAGACGTTCCGCCGAACACAATCGCCG
>JBDKTK010000069.1:0-4058 GCA_039680225.1 Syntrophaceae bacterium | reverse complement strand
TTTCCCTGATATGGTCGATGCACAAACTGATGTAATTGAGAGGGTTCCTTATTTCGTGCGCTATATTCCTCGAGAGCTGGCCGATTGCGGAAAGGTGTTCGGCTTCCCGGAGGCGCTCCTCGAGCTTGCGGTTCTCGCTCAGCCTCTGGACCATGAAATTGAAACTTTTCGTCAGGTCCCCAATTTCGTCCTTCCTGTTTTCCGGCAGGAACTGGTCGAGGTTCCCGGCGGCGACATTTTTAGCGGCAAGGACAACATTGTGGATCGGTTCGGTGTACCTCAGGGCCAGGAAGATGGATATGGCGATGCCGATGGCAAAGACCACCAGGGTGGCGCCCACCCTTTTCATGAGGTTGCGTTTCATGATTTCCGAAACGTCTTCGGAATTGACCTGCAGGTGGATGTAACCGTAATGCTGTTTCCCTGCAATGACCGGGATCATGACGTTATATGTCCTGCCGGGTTCTTCCGATACCTGCTCTCCGAGCTGGGCCTTGATTATGAGCTCCTTTTTCTTCGGGCTTACAGTAGTGCCAATCTTGGTGGGATTGGAGCTGTCGATAATCTCTTCCGTGGCGCTGATGACGGAAATTTCTTTTATGCCCTTGGATTTCAGGGTCTTCAGGTACATTTCCAGCCCCGATTCCTTGGAGGCGCTGCTGGCCGTGACCCTTTCCACACCGACCTGGATGGCCTTGGTCAACTCGGCCGTCTGGCTTTCCATCTCTCGTATAAGGACCTTTTCCGACTGCCAGTAAAGTGACAGCAGGCTTGAAAGCAGTATTGAGGTCAAAAAGAGCATCATCAGGATGAGCTTCTTGTTTAACGACAGGTTCAGAAAAGACCTTTTAACTATATTTTCCATCCGGTTCACCGATCAGGGAAGAGGCGTCTACTTGGCCGGACTCTAGCACCGAATTCAGCGGAATGTCAACGTATTCGGGCATTTGAAAAACCCGTCCCGGATCCCCGTGAAGATTGCTTGACTTTTCGTCCGCTTACTGTAAGAAAATTCGCTTTCGGGAAAATAAAGATATTCGGACTTGCATGGATTTACTCCTCACCTTCATTGATATCCTTCTGCACCTGGACGTGTACCTGGACACGCTCATTCGCAATTACGGCGTCTGGACATACGCCATCCTTATCATTGTCATCTTCTGCGAGACCGGCCTTGTCGTGACGCCCTTTTTGCCGGGAGATTCCCTGCTTTTTGCGGTGGGTACTTTTGCAGCGCTTGGTTCCCTGCAAATCGAGATCGTGACGCCCGCGCTGGCTCTGGCCGCAATTGCGGGGGACAGCTCGAATTACTGGATAGGTTATTTTACCGGCCCGAAGGTTTTCCAGCGGGAAAAATCGCGGCTCTTTAATAGAGAATATCTGGACCGCACCCACCGGTTTTATGAAAAACACGGCCGCAAAACGATCATCTTCGCCAGGTTTCTGCCGATCATCCGCACCTTCGCCCCTTTCGTGGCAGGAATCGGGCGCATGCACTATTTCCGTTTCGTAACGTACAGCATAGCCGGCAATATCGCCTGGATGTGCACGTTTATCTTTGGAGGCTATTTCTTCGGCAACATCCCGATAGTGAAAGAGAATTTTACGCTGGTGATTATGGCAATAATCATTATCTCTGTCATGCCGGGACTGATTGGATTTCTGAATCAGCGTTTCAAAAACAGAAGGAGTTAAGGAGTTCAAAATGGAAATTCGCTTTTTAGGGGCCGCCCGGGAGGTGACCGGGTCCTGCTTCCACTTGATTTCAAGCGGCACACAGGTCCTGGTAGATTGCGGAATGCGCCAGGGGGTTAAAAAAAACAACCACAGCGGCGACTCAGCATTTTCGTTCAATCCGGCAGAAATTGACTGCGTTCTGCTTACTCACGCGCACATTGACCATTCGGGACTGCTGCCGCGCCTTGTGAAAGAGGGTTTCAGGGGAAAGATTTTCACAACGCCCGCCACCGCCGACCTGATCAAGGTCATGCTTCTCGACTCGGCCAATATCCAGGAAAAAGACGCCGAGTGGATGACCAAAAAATCTTTCCGGGCGGGACGGGACGAGAATTTCTATCCCCTTTACAACGTGTCCGATGTTGAAATGACACTCCCGCTCATATCGGAGATTGCGTACGGCGTTCAGGAAAAACCCGGCGCAGACATGAGCTTCACTTTCACGGATGCGGGCCACATACTCGGGTCCGGTTCCGTGGACCTCCGCTACGCAGCGGGGGCGAAAAACATAATTTTTTCAGGAGATATCGGTAAACCAGACAATCCTATCATTGCCGACCCGGTACATTCGAAAACAGCCGATTACGTCGTGATTGAATCGACGTACGGAAACCGCATGCACAAAAATATGGAAGAGAGCGTCAACGAGCTGGTGGATGCAATAAATTCCACATTCAAGAAAGGCGGCAACGTCATCATCCCGACTTTCGCGATCGGCAGGACTCAGGACCTTCTATACATTTTTAACAATCTCGTCAGATCGGGCAGGCTGGGAAAAATTGATGTCTATGTTGACAGTCCGCTCGCTGAGGAGGCAACGAAAATTTACCTGGCCCATCCGGAGGTCTACGATGAAGAAGCCCGCAAGCTTTTTGGACAGAAAGGGGCAATGGCGCTGAAGCTGCACTTCGTCGAGTCAATTGAACAATCGCAACGGCTCAACCGGATACGCTCCGGCGCGATAATTATGGCCGGAAGCGGCATGTGCGAGGGCGGGCGCATCAGGCACCATTTCAAGCACAATATCTGGAGGCCCGAATGCAGCATTGTTTTTGTCGGTTTCCAGGCCAACGGGACGCTGGGGAGAAAGATCGTGGACGGCGCCGATAAGGTGAATGTCCTCGGCGAGGATATGGCGGTCCGGGCAAAAATATACACTATAGGCGGCTTCTCCGCGCACGGCGATCAGAAAGACCTGCTGGGCTGGCTCGGAGCATTTAAAAACCACCCCGAAGTGTTCATAGTGCACGGCGAAGAGACGGCCGCCCTGGATTTTGAGCAGGCGGTAAAAGAGAAATTCGGTTTCACAACACATGTCCCGACGCAGGGTGAATCTTTTCAGATTTAAAGTGTCATATTCAGGCTTCTGTTCTTCAGGTAAGGATTATTGCACAGCCTTGTCGAACGTGAACCGTTCGGAAAAGGCAAATTCATTGTAAATAGGTTGATTTACAGGAGGATCTTTGTTATAGACTTTTCAGTTTGATCTCCGTAATGAATTGAAATTGTTTAAAGAGAGGGCGCTATGACCGGATCTTTGACCCCGTTTGATTGTAAACGGGGTTTTTTTATTTGCAGTGCATTGTTTCTTAAACGCTCAATTTGAGAGGAGGTACAATTATGATCAGACGGCTTGCTTCATTCTTCACTTACATCATGCGTCATTATCTTCCGGACGCATTCCATTTCGCCATCCTGCTGACGTTCCTTTCAGGCATTCTCGCGCTTATTTTCACCGGTGCGGGATTCATGAAAATGATTACCTCATGGGGCAACGGGATTTACGGCATCATCGCCTTTGCCTTCCAGATGATCCTGATCCTGGTCACGGGACACTGCCTGGCCTTGACCCCGGCCGTCAACCGTATTTTGGTTTGGTTTGCCAAAATCGGAGACACCCCCATCAAAGGAGGGATGATCGTTGCTTTCGTTGCCGGGATCTGCTCGTTCATCAACTGGGGATTCGGCCTGGTCGTGGGCGGGTTGCTGGCCCTGCAGGTCGCCAAGGGGAATCGAAAGGCCGATTTCCCTTACCTGATTGCGGCCGCCTACAGCGGCTTCGTGGTCTGGCATATGGGGCTTTCGGGTTCCATCCCGCTGGTCATCGCCACTTCAAAGCATGCCCAAAACTTCATTGAAAAAATGACGGGATCCGTGGTGCCCGTCTCCCAGAGCATCTTCCAGCCCTTTAATCTGATCCCTCTGTTAATTCTCATCGTCACGCTCCCGATCCTCATGGCCCTGATCCACCCCAAGGAGGACGAGATCAAGACGATCCCGGAATCCAAACTCGCGGATCTGTCCGGCGACTTTCCGAACGT
>JBDKTK010000068.1:0-19176 GCA_039680225.1 Syntrophaceae bacterium | reverse complement strand
CTGGTTGAAGATCCTTTCCCTGCCCGTGAGGCTGTGGAGCTGGATGACGTCAATGTAATCTATGCCCAGCGTCCTGAGGCTCTTCTCGACATCTTTAATGATGTCCTTTTTGGAAGTCGATCCGGGCTGCGTTTTTGTCGCAACGTACACCTTGTCCCGCATTCCCTTGAGCGCCTGGCCGACGTACTCTTCATTTCTCCCGCCCATGTAGCGGCGGGCCGTGTCCACATAGTTGACCCCGTGCTCAAAGGCGTACCTGATGACTTCAGATTCCGGCGTCAGCATCGACCCGAAGCTGACGATTGTAACTTTCAGCCCCGTCCGCCCCAGCGTGCGGTAAACAGGTTTGGGAAAGACAAAAGGACCGGCGGCAAGCTGCATCGTTCTGGCCAGGGCGTCCGTGCCGAGGAATGCGGCAGCTGTCCCGGCGACGCCGGCCTTGAGGAAATCCCTCCTGTTCCATCCCGTGTGCTTCTTCCCGTCTTTCATAAAGGCCTCCTTCAGGGGGTCGTTATTATGTTTTTAGCATAAGTTTCCCGAGTTCTGAAACTAACTTTCATAAATATCATCCCTCTGTCCCCCGCTGGCGGGGAATTAAGGGGGTGGTCGGTCTTAAAAGTTTTCAGATGACCTCCCCCGTCACCTCCTCCAGAAGGGGACGATAAGGAAGCTGCACAAAATTTTTGTTTGCAAAAAGCAACCTTCATTATCTATGTTCACCCGGAGTCAATGTCATCCGCTCGTCGAGCCGGTCAAGAGCCTGTCGAAGTGCGAAACGAGCGTGCAGCATTAATGATGTGGTCACGTCGACAGGCTCAGAGTGACCGAGTATTAAGGAGGGAAAATTGAACCGGGGCAGGTTCTGGGGCGAGATTACGGCATTCCTGGCTTTGTTTCTTGACAACCTGGGGGTGCTGGTTTTCCTGAGCTCGATCCTGATCTTCACTTTCAATTATCCCGCCGATATCATCCTGACCGGGATGATCCCGGGAACGGCTGTCGGTGTCTTCTTCGGCGACCTCGTCTATACCTGGCTTGCCATGCGGCTGGCAAAAAAGACCGGCCGCGCCGATATCACCGCCATGCCGCTCGGTCTGGACACGCCCTCGACGATAGGCTTGGCTTATGCCGTGCTGGGTCCCGCCTATATCGCTACGAAAGACCCGGTCCTGACATGGCAGATCGGGATGGCCACCCTCTTCATGATCGGCGTTGTGAAGATCGGAACATCTTTCATCGGCGGATGGGTCCAGAGGATGATCCCGACCGCGGGCTTGCTCGGCTCGATCGCCGGGGTCGGCTTATTGCTCCTGGGATTCCTGCCGCTGCTGGAAATGTTCAATGAAGCGATCGTCGGGCTGACGGCCCTGGGGATAATTTTTGCCGCCCTCCTCGGCCGGATGCAGCTGCCGGGCAGGTTCCCGGGCGTCCTTGCCGCCCTGCTCGCCGGCACGGCCCTTCACTTCATCCTTGGGTATACGGGCCTTCTGCCCGATTTCCAGCCGCCCTCCCCGGAGCTCGCCCTGTGCTTCCCCGTTTTCTCAATCGATTTCCTCAGGGCCCTGCCGCAAAGCCTCCAGTACCTGCCGATTGCCATCCCGTTCGGTATCCTGACAATTGTCGGCGGCATCAACAACACGGCCAGCGCCCGCCTGGCCGGGGACGATTACCGCACCCGGGACATCCTGCTGACCGAGGCGGCGACATCATTGATTGCCGCTTTCTTCGGCGGCGTCGCCCAGACCACGCCGTACATAGGCCATCCGGCATATAAGAAAATGGGGGCGACCTGCTGGTACACTCTGTGGACGGGCCTCCTGGTCGGCGCATCGGCAATCGCCGGCCTGCTCTCGCTCTTCGTGGGGCTGATACCGAGGGCTGTCCTGGCGCCGATTTTCATCTATATCGGTTTTGAAATCGTCCACCAGGCATACCGGGAATCGCCGGACGGCCATTCGCCCGCCGTGAGCTTCAGCTTCCTGCCGGTGATCGCCAACCTCGTCATGATCGTCCTCGGCCAGTTCCTGGGAGCCCTCTCAGTTGCGGCGGACAAGCTCCCCGCGCGGCTGCAGAGTCTCCTGCAGACGCTCACGGTCCTGAGCAACGGTTTCATTCTGACCGCGCTCCTCTGGGGGAGCATCCTGGCCTTCGTCATCGACCGCCGCCCGCGCGCCGCGGCGGCGTTCTGTCTTGCGTGCGCGGCCCTGACGCTTTTCGGGTTGATCCACTCGATATTCCCTTCCGGCGAAGGCTACCTGCCCTGGACCGTTTCCTCCGGGACGCATTTCACCATTGCAGCGGGCTACCTTTTCCTGGGCGGAGTCCTGCTGCTTTTCAGGAAAGACTAAAACTCAGGGCCGTTTATGTCCTTATCAAGAAATTATCGGTTATTGCGGGAATTGGCTCCTGCCTGAACTGCCGGAGCCTGCAGGCCTTCGACCTGGAAATCGCTGCGCCTCTTCAATGGTCATCTTCACCCCCTTCTTTTTTTCAAGCACTTTCATATAATACTGGCCGCCTGCTTTAAAAGGTCCGGACAGGCGCAGCATCACATCGTGGAGCGCATACTCAATCACTGCCTGATTGCCGCGCATGAAAGGGCCATAGATTGATATGGAGTAGAGCCATCCGGCCGAATGTCCCAGAAATACGCATGCCACGGAATAATTTTCGAAATCGATTGTTGGCGCGGGCTTCTCAAGGGCTCGCCTCCAGAGGTCCGACCATTCCTCGGGATTATCTACGATTTTGACAAATTTTTCTTTCTGCCTGGATGAGTTGCCCTTCCATTCCATGCCGAGGTAGTCCCGGGTCGAACCGGCCTTTTCCAGGAGGCTCACGACGGCAGGGTTTTCGCCTTCAACCGCATAACTCCAGGCCGATTTCCCGTCTTTATCTTTCACGGACAGGGTGCTGCCATGTTCGATCAAAACGCCGGCCATATCCGCACGGCCCCTTTTGGCCGCCAGGATGAGCGCCGTTTCTCCTTTGCCGTTTACCGCATTGACGTCCGCGCCGCGTTCCACCAGGTATTTTACGGAAGAGATGTTTGTTTCGTGAAAGGATTCCACAGCATTCATCAGGGCGGTTTCACCGGCATCATTCTTCCTGTTGACGTCCGCCCCCGCATCAGCCAGGAATTTCACGACGGCGACGTCGCCTTCCGCGGCCCTCATCAAGAGTGTGCCCCCGGCGTAGCCGGGCACATTCACATCCGCGTTTTCGGTCAAAAGCAGTCTGATTACTTTCAGGTTGCCGACGCCGACCGCCAAAAAGAGCGCATCCCGCCGTTCGGAACTGCCGACTTTCGCCGCCAGCATCCTTATGATTCGCTCATTGTTTCCGGAAATCGCCTTGCTGAGCGCCGTGTCATCGTATTTCGATTTTTTTTTGACGTCAGCTCCGGCGTTCAGGAGGGCTTCCGCCATATCGGCATTCCCTTTTTCACAGGCCATCATCAGGGCCGTTACATTATTTTTATCCGCCGCGTTTACATCCGATTTACCGGCGATAAGCAGTTTCACAATATCGGTACGGCCTTCTTCCGCGGCCATGATGAGGGCTGTTTTCCCATCGTCATATCTTTCGCCGGCCTTTGCGCCGCTTTTCAGCAGAATCCGGACCATATCAGGTTTCTTATTCAGCACGGCAAAGATCAGGGCATCTCCCTTGTTGATATTTTTTACATTCACGTCGGCTTTGTATTTCAGAAGTTCTTTTGAGACTCCTGTATGCCCTTTGATGGACGCGTAAATCAACGCTGTGTTATTGGCGCCGTTTTTGGCATTGACATCGGCGCCGCGCTTCAGCAGGAACCGGACAATATCAAGTTTATTGCCGTCGGCCGCAAACATCAGGGGCGTGCTGCCGGAAGGCGTCCGGAGATTTACATCCGCGCCCTTGTCGACCAGGGCCTTTACCTGATTGAGACGGCCTTCTTTGACGGCTTTCAACAGGGGGGTCCTCGCCGGATCCGACTGTGCCGGCGCGTTCCGGCCGGCCGGTCTTTCCAGCAGCTGCGTGATGTATTCCAGCCCCTCTTTTCGGGCCAGGGACAAGGCGGTTTCGCCATCCTTGTTTTTTAAATCCAGCCTGGCGCCCTTATCCATAAGGGCCTGGACCAGCTCCGAATCGCCCCTCATCACCGCATACATCAGCGGGGTGCGGCCCGACTTCAGCCACGATTCGTCCTGGACATTCACGTCTGCGCCGTTTTCCAGCAGGATGCGAATTGTTTTTGCCTTGTCGCCGGGAGGACCGAGATGAATCACGCCCCCGGCGCTGGCGGCAAGCAGGGGCGTAAGGCCTTTGCCCTTTGCATTGACGTCGGCCCCCTTGGCAATCAAATATCCGGCGATATCGGCATGTCCGCTCGCGGCAGCCTCCAGCAAGGGTGTCCTGTCTCCTCTTTGCTTGCCTATATCCGTTTCAGCTCCATGCTCAATGAGCGCCCTGACTATTTCGAGATTGCCTTTGCCCGCGGCAACAGTCAGAGGGATGTCCCCGGTTATACCGCGGGAATTGATCTCCTTTTTATTGAAAGCAGGAGAATCAAGTATGGACCTGACCTCTTGGAGATCCCCCTTTTTCACAGCCTCCAGAAGAGGATAATCAGCGGGCGGCATCATGCTGAGCGCAAAACCCGCCGCCGGCAGGCATACTGTTACGACCAGCAAAGCGGCGACCCAATTTAATTTCCT
Organism: Syntrophaceae bacterium; assembly: GCA_039680225.1. Lineage (GTDB taxonomy): Bacteria > Desulfobacterota > Syntrophia > Syntrophales > UBA4778 > JBDKTK01. The sequence goes on along the minus strand of JBDKTK010000068.1, from coordinate 14,476 downwards.
GGTTTTCATCTGTTTCTCCAATCCGGAACGATTGTTTGCTTTGAAAGCTGAGAAATGGCGCTTACTATTTCCGCCCAAACACCTTTTGGCATGTCATGCCCCATTCCATTAATGATCAACATTCTTGCTCCCGGTATCACCCGGGCGGTATCTTTTCCTCCTTCGACCGGTATCAGCGGATCATCAGCCCCATGTACCACAAGTGTCGGAACCTTAATAGATGAAAGCGACTGTCTTCTATCGCCGCCGGCAATTACTGCCGTGTTTTGGCGCGCCATTCCCTGCGGGTAATATGACCGGTCATAGCTCATCTGCATGAACCTTCGAACTCTTTCCTCCTCAAATGGAAATCCGGGACTCCAGATCCTCCGCCATACATTCACATAGTGTCCAACATATGCTTCGCGTTCCTCCGGTGCAGGCGCGACAACAGCAGCTATTGCCTCCTGTTTCCCCATGGGAAGATCAGGATTCCCGGTGGTCGACCTTATCGAAGTCAGGCTCAGAACATGCTTTGGATGCCGGCAGGAGACAACCTGGGCTATCATGCCGCCCATTGAAGCGCCGCAGATATGCGCCTTCTCAATGCCCAAAGCATCAAGCAAACCAACCGAGTCGTCTGCCATATCGTCAAGAGTATATGCCGATTCCACAGTCTTACCCTGCATGGCAGCCTTGATTGCAGCCATAATGTCAGGAATTCCCGCTTCCTCGAATTTTGTCGAAAGGCCGGCATCCCGGTTGTCAAAACGAATTACGAAGAGACCTGTTTTTGCCAATAATTCACAGAACTCAACATCCCACACGATCATCTGGGCGCCGTTTCCCGCGATCAATAATAATGCCGGGAAAGAACTGTCGCCAAAAGTATCATACTCAATCTGAATTCCATTAGCTTTCACATTAGGCATTGCCAACTCCTTTTCCTGTTAATATCATGAATTCTATCCTCAACCGGAATCATGAGACATAGATTACCGCCGGTAATCTGAATTCAAAATAATACCTATCATCATCTCTTTCCGGAAGAAAGGGGCTGATAGCCGGGACAGGGGCCTCGGTATCGACGCTCCTCGCAAACACATTACGAACTATCGTAAAACTGTTGTGTTATATCGTAATTTGATCTATAGATTACGAAATTCCATAACGCCTTGCGGAGATATTCCGGGGCGGTCTCGAAATATGTAAGCTACTGGTGATATAACTAATGATAAACGTTCAGTATTTCTTTCAGCAAATGACAACGAGGATCTGCAGCAGCCTCGATATCGAAACGGCTTTACAAAGATCTTTCCAATACCTTTCCGGCCATATGCCCGTTGAATTCATATTTATTCACCTTTACGAGCAAAGCATCGGCGCGGTCCGGACCATCGCCGAGGTGACGGCAACCAGCGCCAAAAGCATGGAAGTTATCACGCCTCTCACGAAGGAGGGCCGGGCAAGCTTTGAAGAGCCCGGGGTGGAAAATACCAGGATCGTCAACGATCCTACTGAGGACCCGGTCCTCAAGAAAGTTTCGGAATCATTGAGAATGCCCAGGATGACCGCCCTGATCATCCGTCTTGTTATCGAGGGCGAGCGGGTTGGGTCGGTCACAATCGCCACCAAAAGCGGCCCCCCGTATACCGAGGAACACCGGCAGTTGCTGTCGATGCTTAACGAGCCGTTTGCGATTGCGCTGGCCAATGCCTTGAAATACCAGGAGGTTATGAGGCTCAAGGAAAGGCTGACAGAGCAGAACACCTATCTCAACCAGGAACTGCTGCGCCTTTCCAACCAGGAGATCATCGGCAGCAATGCGGGAATGAAAAAGATCATGGGGATGGTGAGGAAAGTCGCCGCACTCGACAGCCCCGTTCTCCTGCTCGGTGAAACAGGCGCCGGCAAGGGGGTTATCGCGAACGCCATCCACCAGATGTCGCCGAGAAGAAAGGGTCCTTTCATCACTGTAAACAGCGGCGCGATCCCGGAAACTCTCATGGACAGCGAGTTGTTCGGCCATGAAAGGGGCGCCTTCACGGGCGCTACCGAACTGAAACGGGGCCGCTTCGAGCTGGCGCATCAGGGGACGATCTTTCTGGATGAAATAGGGGAAATGCCCCTGCCCGTCCAGGTCAGGATGCTGCGCGTCGTTCAGGAAAAGACCATCGAGCGGGTCGGCGGGACAAAACCGATACCGGTGGACATCCGCATAATTGCGGCAACGCACCGTAATCCCTGGGAAATGGTCAGAAAAAAGCAGTTCCGTCAGGATCTGTTATTCAGGCTCAACGTCTTCCCCATCAGAGTGCTTCCCTTGAGAGAGCGCAAGGAAGATATACCGGCGCTGGTCTATTACTTTATCCAGAAGAAAAGCCGGGAGCTCAAGCTGCCCGCAATGCCGGAACTGGCGCGGGGCTCCATCGACAAGCTGATGCAGTATTCCTGGCCGGGAAACGTCCGGGAGCTGGAAAATGTCGTGGAAAGGGAAATGATCCTGAATACCCAGGGGCCGCTCACATTTAATCGGCTTGACGATGAATACCTGTCTGCGGAAACTCCCGCCTTTTCCCCCGGCGAGGGTAACCGGCTGAAAAAGCTGGACGAAGTTGTGACAGACCATATCCTTCATGCCCTGAGGCTGAGCAGCGGGACCATTCACGGGCCCCGCGGCGCGGCCGAGATGCTCGGAATAAATTCAAACACCCTCAGGAGCAGGATGGAGAAACTGGGGATCAGGAAGCAAAAGGGAATTTATGATGAAACATAAAAACCCGCCCCGGAACTGATTTATTTAAATCTCCGTCCCCTCTCCTCCCCATCGGCGGCTTTCGCCATAATATTTTGTCACTCATAACCAAACCTCCGGCACGGTCCTTGCTTTAGGGTTTCCCGGACGAATATCGGTTCTGTATCTGCCAACGGTTGCTGAACGCGGCGACCGAATCGTCTGTGCCGGGGGTGGAAAGCTGCTGCCGGCGCCGCCCCCGACATTTAGTGCACTATAAATTGTTAAAAGAAAAGGAGACATGTAAAGTAATGGCTGTCAACACTGACAATGATTTCTACGACAAGGTATTTCCCGTGCCCGACAGGGTCCGGGAGAAATCGTACATCAAAAGCCGTGCGGAGTACGACAAGCTTTATAAGCAGTCGATTGAAAACCCGGACGCTTTCTGGGCCGCAGAGGCGGAAAAGAGACTCAGCTGGTTCAAGCCCTTTGATAAGAAAAAGGTATCGGACTGGTCCTTCAGCAGCAAGGAACTCCATGTCAAATGGTTCGAGGGCGGGAAGCTCAATGTGAGCTACAACTGCCTCGACCGGCATCTGGCCGACAAGAAAAACAAGGCCGCCATCATCTTCGAGGGGAACGACCCCAACGACTGGAAGGTCTTCACATATTTCGACGTTTATCGCGAAGTGAACAAGTTTGCGAACGTCCTGAAAAGCCTGGGCGTAAAGAAGGGCGACCGGGTTTCCATTTACCTCCCCATGATCCCGGAACTGGTCATCACGATGCTGGCCTGCACCCGCGTAGGCGCCATCCACTCCATCGTCTTCGGCGGATTTTCCGCGGAAGCGCTCCGGGACAGGATCAACAACTGCGGCGCCAGGATTCTGATCACCTGCGACGGCACTTTCCGCGGCGCCAAGGCAGTGCCCCAGAAATCGAATGCGGACAAGGCCCTCGAGCAGTGTCCGTCCGTCACCGCCCAGGTTGTCGTGAAAAGGACCGGCACCGAAGTACCCATGAAGGCCGGGCGCGACGTCTGGTACGACGAGCTGATGGCCAAGGCGGACCGTTACTGCAAGCCTGAGGAGATGGACTCCGAAGACCCGCTGTTCATTCTTTACACATCCGGTTCGACCGGACAGCCCAAGGGTGTCGTGCACACCCAGGCGGGATACCTCCTGTATGCGTCGATGACGGAGCAGCTGGCTTTCGACGTCCTGCCGGAAGACGTTTACTGGTGCACAGCTGATATCGGCTGGGTCACGGGCCACAGCTATATCGTTTACGGTCCGCTCTGCAACGGCCACACCAGCATCCTCTTTGAGGGCGTTCCCAGCTACCCGGAACCCGACCGGTTCTGGGCCGTTTGCGAAAAATACAATGTGAACAATTTCTATACTGCCCCGACCGCCATCCGCTCCATTGCCAAGGAAGGCGACAAGTGGGTCGATAAACACGACCTCTCCTCGCTGCGCGTCCTGGGCTCGGTCGGCGAGCCGCTGAACCCGGAAGCCTGGTGGTGGTACTACAACAAGATCGGCGGCGGCAAATGCACCATTTCCGATACGTGGTGGCAGACCGAGACGGGCGGCCACATGATCCTGCCGCTCCCCGGCGCCATTGATATCAAGCCCGCCAAGGCGATGGTCCCCTTCTTCGGCGTCGTGCCCACGCTCATGGACGACGACGGCAAGGAGATCAAGGGCCCGGGCACCGGCGCGCTCTGCATTAAAAACGCCTGGCCCGGAATGGCCCGCGGCCTCTGGGAAGACAAGCAGGGACTGTTCAACGAGAACTACTTCTCGCAGTTCCCCGGCTACTATTTCACGGGTGACGGCGCCGAACGCGACAAGGACGGGGATTACAAGATTACGGGACGCGTTGACGACGTCATTAACGTTTCCGGTCACCGTATGGGAACAGCCGAGGTCGAAGCCGCGCTGACTTCCCACGCCGATGTCGCGGAGGCGGCCGTCGTCGGCTTCCCGCACGACATCAAGGGCCAGGGCATCTATGCCTACGTCACCCTGAACAACAACGTGGCGAAGACGGAAGACCTGAAAAAAGCGCTGATCGCCCATGTCCGCAAGGAGATCGGACCCATTGCCACTCCTGATATAATCCAGTGGGCCGATGGCCTCCCCAAGACCAGGTCCGGGAAGATCATGCGCCGCGTCCTGAGAAACGTCGCGGCGAAGCAGTACGGCAACTTCGGCGATACATCCACCCTCGCAGAACCGGGTGTTGTCGATGACCTTGTGACTGAGAGAAAGAAATTAGGCTAAGCATTCAGGCCGGAACTAAAAAGCGGGTTGGAATAATGTCCCAACCCGCTTTTTAGTTATATGTCCGATTAACGGATTTTCCCTTATTCCGCATAGCCCTTTGGAGGCATCAGGCTGTACTTCGCCAGGACCTCGCCCGTCCTGGATATCATGTCTCCCGTGATGCGGATCCCGCCGTGGAGCAGCGGGGCCTGTTTCGATTTGGCGGACGGCCCGAACGCGAAGAAGTGGTCCATTGCCTTGTTGGCATTGGTAAATGCATTGCCGCACGGCAACGGCTTGACAAGCTCAAAGACTTCCCGGACGGCGCCGGTCAGCCGGCGGGAAATCTCTCCCGCCCCTTCCATGTCTCCCGAATCTATCTTAGCTATCATATCCGAGAGTTCCACCGGAAAGCAGTTGCAGGTGCTCAGCAGGAAACCGTCATAAGGCCCCCCGGTCTTTTTAAGCCACTGAGCGTAATCGCCCTCGGCGCCGCGCACGAGGAATACGCCGCCCTTGTCCGCCGGCGATTGCGCGATTTTGTCCTCGCCGCTGGAGTCCTTGAATAAAATCAGGTTGGGAAATTGTGCCGCAAGTTCGGCGAATGTCTCCGGGTCCACTTCGTTGAACACCACCTGCGGCAGCTGGTAGAGCGCCGTGGGCAGGCCCAGCCCCAGGATGTCCGCAATGCCGGTCTTTATTTCGCCCTGGGTCAGTTCCCCGCCGCCCGGCGGGCACACGGTGAAGCCGCAGATATGCGCATCTCTCAATGCCTTGCGGATGTCGCCGCCCCGCTTTTCCTTCAAACCGGCAATGATCTCCTCGATCAGCAGCATCATAGTGGAAACATATTTTCTCAGCACGCCGAGGAGCAGCCGCGAGCCGGACCCCTTTACCGCATCAAGCGCGAACTCAACGACCTCGCGGGTCTCCCTGTCGCTCAGCTCCCAGCCGTCGCCTGTCGAGCCGGGTATCAGGAAACCTTTCACCCGCGCCGAGACGAACTTGAAATGGGCTTCCATGCGGCCGATGTCCAGGCTGCCGTCGTCCCTGTAATGGGCGAGAAGCGGGCACCACAGCCGGGGAATGCCGTCGGGGAAATAATATTTCATGTTTTCCTGTCTTTTTAAATCCGTGTCCTTTGCCGGCATGCTGTCACAATCTCCTTTTTCCAGGGGGTTTAAAAAAGTTTATCTGCAAGGCGCGCCCCAACGCAAGGTCGAAAGGTGAAAATTGGAAAAAAAGGATGAGGCTCGAAACACATTAGCAGATGCGCATATGGATGCAAGGCAACGCCGCAGACGCCATCCCTGCGAAGGCAGGTATGGGCGTTTTTCAACAGCCTTATACCTGCTCACCCGCCTTGCGCAGCAGCATGTGCCAGTCCTCGTTGACCATCTCCTGGATTACGTCGAGGTCCTTCTCCGTAAGGTGCCGAAATCGCCCCTGGAGCTTGAAATATTCCCTGACCAGGTATTCCTTGGGTTTGTAATTGATCGTGTAGCGCAGACCATCCTCGACCTCGTAAAGGGGAAAGATGTTTGTCTGGACGGCCATGCGGGCGATCTTGACCGACATCTCGGAGGGGATCCTCCATCCTGTCGGACAGCTTGCGTAAATGTGGATGAACCGCGAACCTTTCATGTCCCGGGCCTTCAGGGCCTTGCGGACGAGGTCTTCGGGAAAAGCTATGTTGGCAGTCGCCGCGTAGGGGATGCGATGGGCCACAAGCGCCTCGACGATGTTTTTCTTCCGCAGTTTCTTCCAGTCTGCGCCCGGCGTAGTCGTCGTCCACGCCCCGTAGGGAGTTGAAGAACTGCGCTGGATGCCGGTGTTCATGTAAGCTTCGTTATCGTAGCAGACATAAATAAAATCTTCATTGCGTTCGACCGCCCCGCTGAGGGCCTGGAAGCCGATATCGAAAGTCCCGCCGTCTCCCGCCCAGGTCACGACAGTGATATCCTTTTTGCCCTGGATGTCCAGGGCCGCCCGGACACCCGAGGCCACCGCCCCGCCCGTCTCGAACGCGGTATGCAGCACGGGGATCTTCAATGTCGACTGCGGGTACGGGCCGGCGATAACGGACCAGCAGCAGGCCGGCAGGACCATCATGGTCTTTTCCCCCAGCGCCTTAAGGAGGAAGCGCATGGCGATCGCCGCGCCGCAGCCGGGACAGCCGACGTGTCCCGAATACATGAATTCCCTGTCGGGGACATTGATTTCCATTATTGTACCTCTTGCAGCCCGATCCAGATGCTTTCATTTTCAGGGCCGGCGCTGTTTTTCGTTTTCCAGTAAATGTCTTCCAGCATTTCGGGAGTGACGTCCCTGCCGCCGATGCCGGTCACATACCCGTAAACCAACGGGCGCTGCGGCATATTGCAGAGGGCGGCCCTGACCTCCTGGGCAAAGATGCCCGATGCCCCGAAAGAGAAATTCCTGTCGATCACGGCTATTTTCTTTGCCTTCCCGAGCTTGCCGCGCACGAGTTCGGTCGGGAACGGCCGGAAGAGCTTCATTTTCAGGATGCCCGCTTTTTCCCCTTTCTCGCGCAGCTTCCTGAGGACCAGCCGGCACGTGCTGGTGACTGTCCCGGAGGTGACAAATATTATATCCGCATCGTCGCACTCGATTGCCTCCACGGCCCCGTATTTGCGTCCGAAGGCCCTGCCGTAATCTTCATCCATCTGCACGAACTTCGAAAGCGCCGCATCCATCGCCTTTGCCATGTCGTGGCGCATCTCCATGTAGAACGCCGGCGTGACCAGGGGGCTGTACCCGCAGGGGTTTTCTATGTCGAGCTGGAATTTCGGCTCGTATGCGGGAAGGAACTTGTCAACCTGTTCCTGGTCGGGGACGTCCACTGGCTCATAAGTGTGGGAAAGGAAAAAGGCGTCGAGGACGACCATGACCGGCAGGTTCACATCTTCCGCGAGTTTATATGCCAGGATGGTAGTGTCGACGACCTCCTGGCTGTCCTCGCAATAGAATTGGATCCAGCCGGTGTCCCGCTGGGCGAGGCTGTCGGTCTGATCGGTCCAGATGTTCCAGCCGGGGGCCAGGGCGCGGTTTACCTCCGCCATCACAATGGGCAGGCGGGCGCCGGAAGTCCAGTGCAGCAGCTCGTGCATGAGGGCCAGACCCTGGGATGAAGTTGCGGTGAAGCTCCTGACACCCGCGCTCTGGGACCCGATGAGGGAGGCCAGCGCGGAGTGCTCGCTTTCCACGCGGAGGAACTTCGCATCCATTTTCCCGCCTGAGCAGTAATCCGAGAGGATCTCCACGATGTGGGTCTGGGGGGTGATCGGGTAAGCGCTGATCACCTTTACCCTCGCGAGCCTCACGGCTTCGGCGACGGCATGAGAGCCTTCGAGTACCCGCTTCATCCCTTCTCCTCCTCGAGCACCATGGCATTGCGCGGGCATTCGACGACGCACAGGCCGCAACCCTTGCAGTAATCGTAATTAATGTGGCGCATATTTGTTTCACCATCGCGAACGACGGACATATCGGGGCAGAAAAGGTAGCAGTTGTCGCACCCGTTGCAGATGCCGCAATTGAAGCAGCGCTCTGATTCCCGCATCGCCAGGTTCGCGGCTATTTTATGGTCTATTTCCTCAAAGGACCGGACGCGCTCGCTTTTGGGGAGACGGGGCTGCGCCAGTCCCGGGGCAAACCGGAAATAGTCGGTGTTTATTTCGCCGTAGCCCACGATATGGCGGCTCCTTGATCTGCGGTTGCCGCCCAGGTAGATCTCCATGGAAAGCGCCGGCCCGTCGCCGACCTCGCAGTCTTTGAGCCTGCGGCGCACCGCCTTGAACCCGTCCCGGAAAAGCGTGTCGAGCGCCATCGCTCCGGCCTTCCCGGAAGCTATCGCATGGGTAACGCTCTTGGTGCCGTTCGCCAGGTCGCCCCCGAATACCACGGCCGGCCCGCCCTTGTTCGATACCAAAACGCAATTGTGAAGGGCCAGGACGCCCTTCCCTTTTCCGGGCCCTTTCCCGGGCGGATTGACCCATTCCTCAGCGGGTTCGGCGCCGGTCGCCTTGAACATCCTCCGGGCCCGGAATGTCATCGTCTTTCCGCCGTCCGGCTCGACCTTTGCTCTTCTCCCATCCTCACCGGCAACCTTCATTTGCCGCATGGTCAATTCCAATTCACCGCCCGACTGCGCAACCTCCGCGGGGGCCAGAAGTTCCCTGATCTCAATCCCCTCTTCGAGGGCCATTTCGATTTCCGCGCCGAATGCCGGCATGTCCTGTCTCCTGCGCCGGTACAGGATCACGGCGTTCCCGCCGAGGCGGCGGATGCTCCGGGCAACATCGATGGCGGTATTGCCGCCCCCGATCACGGCCGATACTCCGTCGCACGGAGGGGTTTCCCCCCTGCGGATTCTTTCCAGGAATTTCAGCCCGTCTTCCACCCCCGCCAGGCCTTCGCCCGGGATCTTCAGGTCCGAAGACCGGCCGTAACCGGTCCCGGCGAATACGGCATCGTATTTCCCCCTGGCGTCTTTCAGGAAACCGGCATCAGCCGTGTTTCCCGTGATGATCCTTGTCCCTGTAACACCGGCTCCGGCAATGCGGGATATCTCGCTGTTCAGGACGGCAAGCGGCAGCCTGTATTGGGGAATCCCCCACCGGAGCAAACCTCCGGGCTCGTCCGCCGCCTCGAAGATATCGCATGAATAACCGAGACGGTTAAGGAACCAGGCGGCGGAGAGCCCCGCCGGGCCCGCACCGATTATGGCGATTCTTTCTTTGCGCGCTGCAACTGCGTATGCGGACGGTTTCAGGTCATAACGAGCGGCCGTATCGGACAGGAATCTCTCTACGGTGTGAATGGCGATGCCCGAATCGAACTCCCTCCGGTTGCAGGCCGCCTCGCAGGGGTGGAAGCAGACGCGCCCGCACACACCCGGCATGGGGTTTTCGAGGAGGATCGCTTCCCAGGCCTCCTTGAAAAGGCCCTGGGTGGTCAGCATCTGTATCCTGGCTATGTCTTCGCCGGCGGGGCACGATGCGCTGCAGGGAGAGGTCTTCTCGTCGTAGCGGGGGCGCAGGAAGCGCCAGGAACCCGTCTTGTTCGGCTCCGTGGAAAAACATGAACGGGGCATATATAAGGGAAACTGCTCAGGCTTGCTCATTTCAAATCTTCCTTGTCAACAATCCGCACTTCCCGGTATGCCTCTTCGGCGGCGCGGATATTGTCCTCAATCCTGCCCGGCACATCCTCCCTGATGGCCGAGACTATGGCCTCCAGCGGCGGCATTTCCAGGACCCTGGCAAAAGCCCCGATAACGGGGGTATTGGCGATGGGGTGGGTGCGCGTCCCGAGCTTATGCTTCAGGGCGATGCGGCTCGCATCGACATACGCCAGCCTGAATTCGTTGCGGCGCATGAGGCTGTCCGGGACAGAAGAAGAGTTGAGCAGGATCCAGCCCCCGGGCTTGAGCCCTTTCGTCACGTCGATGTTGGCCAGGAGTGTCGGGTCCTGGACAACCACGTGGTCCGGCGTGCTGACATTAGTCCGCAGGAGAATTTTTTCGCTGTCAACGCGGACATAAGCCTCGACCGGAGCGCCGCGGCGCTCGACCCCGAAGAAGGGGAAGGTCTGGACCTGGAACCCGGCCTGGAAAAAGGCTTTGGCCAGCATAATTGTCGCCATGACCGTACCCTGGCCGCCGCGGCCGTGAAATCTTATTTCCAGCATTTCTGTTCTCTCCGGTCTTTCGATCCTGCTGCAGCAAGAATCAGACCGAGTTTTATTTTTTTGCCCAGACTACAACAAGCGCTTTCGAAGGTTTGACGCCGAGCGACCGGAAGCTGTGGTTGCGCTCCGATTCGAAATAAATCGAATCTCCGGGCTGGAGGACTTCCACACGCTCATCGCTGCGGAACTCCAGCTTCCCTTCAAGCAGGTACAGGAACTCCTCGCCCTCGTGGCTCGTAAAGACCATGTCGGCCGTTTCCATGGGCATGAATTCCACCAGGAAAGGCTCCATGTGCTTGCCCGGCTTTTTGGTTTCCAGGGATTCGTAGACGTAATCGACTTCGCCCTCGTGATGGTGCGGGCGGCGTTTTATCCTGGCCCGCTCGCCTTTGCGCGTCACGGATACCGCTTCAACACCTGTCCCCGTCTCAAAAAAGGCTGCCATTCCAACATTGAGGGCATTTGCCAGCTTCAGCAGGGTTGCCACAGGCGGAATTGTTTCGCCGTCCTCGATTTCTGCCAAAAGGGCCTTGGAAAGGCCTGTTTTTGCCGCCAGGTCATCGAGAGTCAGATGGTTTTTTGCCCGCAGCGCTTTGACTGCCGTACCGATCCCGATACCTTCACTTGAATCGCTGTTTTTTGCTGCCATATTTTCACCGCCAAGAAATATTAAAAGAGAACTGCATCAGAGAACTACATTCATTTGGAAGCCTGCTGATAATATTTCAGACATTCTAAGATGTAAAGAAAAAAAGTGTATGATTACGGCAATTTAATTATTGACAAGAAGTTCCGAAAGGAATACATTTCGCGAAATAGCACGTTCTTTCCCCAACTTAAATTTGTATGTAACGATACTATCTCACTCTGGTATAAACTTTAAAACACTGACCGGGGGGGTAACATGATTCGTGATCTGGTTTTAAAGAACAGAAGTTATCGCCGCTTTTACCAGGATTCAGCCGTCAGTCGCGAGGTCCTCCGGGAACTCGTAAATCTCGCAAGGCTAACCGGGTCCGCCGGGAACAAACAGCCGCTCAAGTACATTCTCTCATCTGATCAATCAACCAACGCCAAGATATTTTCCACGCTGGCATGGGCCGGGTATTTAAAAGATTGGCCCGGGCCTGAGGAAGGCGAGCGCCCCTCGGCCTACGTCATAATGCTGGGGGATACAGATATCGCCAATTCGTACAATTTTGATAACGGGATAGCCGCCCAGACTATCCTGCTCGGTGCGGTGGAACAGGGCCTGGGGGGCTGCATGATCGTTTCGGTGCAGAGAGAGAAGCTTCGCGAGCTGCTGAAAATCCCCGTCCGGTTCGAAATACTGATTGTAATCGCTTTGGGAAAACCCAAGGAGACCGTGATCCTGGAAGACATGGGCGCCGACGGCGACGTCAAGTACTGGCGCGACAAGGAACAGAAACACCATGTGCCGAAGCGCTTATTGAAGGATGTAATACTGTCCTGATTCGGCTGGACCGGGACAGTCTTTTTAAATCACTGTGTTTTTTTATTTAGGAAAGGAGGCATAAATATGTCAATTACCATCGTCGCCGTTATCGGCATCCTGCTCTACCTGATACTGTATTTTACTTACGGCAAGAAGATAGAGCGGGACGTCGTGAAGGCATCGGACACCATTGAAGCTCCGTCCAAGCGCCTTTACGACGGAATTGATTATGTACCTGCCCATAGAATGGTCCTTTTCGGCCACCATTTCTCGTCCATAGCAGGCGCGGGGCCGATCATCGGCCCGGCCATGGCAATGTGCTGGGGCTGGCTGCCCGCTCTTCTCTGGGTGTGGCTGGGCAACGTCTTTATTGGCGCCATCCACGACTACCTGGCGCTGATGGCGTCAATGCGTTATGACGGAAAATCCGTCCAGTTCGTTGCGTCAGACCTGATCTCGAAGCGCACGGGAACTGCTTTTTACTGGATCGTTTTCTTCCTGCTGGTCCTGGTTGTTGCCGCATTCAGCACAGTTATTTCGAGCATGTTTGCGAAGACGCCGGAAATCGCGGGTGCTTCCATTTACGTCACTATTGCGGCAATCATTCTGGGCGTGCTGATTTACCGGGTCAAAATGAACCTGCCGGTAGCCACTATAATCGGCATTGCAATGCTTGGCGCCGGGATCTGGCTGGGGACAAAGACTCCAGTCCCCGCCGGCTTTGAGGTGTGGCTTGTCGTGCTTTTTGCGTATATCATCATTGCAGCCGCCATTCCGGTTAATATCCTGCTCCAGCCCCGGGACTACCTGAATTCATGGCTCCTCTATTTCGGGATAGCCATCGGCTTCATCGCCGCGGTCGTCACTTTCAGGGGCATCGAGATTCCGACATATACGGTTTTCTCTCCCGTCCTGATTGGCGGGAAAGAGACGCCTTTCTGGCCGGCAATTCCCCTTATCGTGGCTTGCGGATCGCTTTCAGGCTTCCACTCGCTGGTCGCTTCCGGCACTTCCAGCAAGCAGATATCCAAAGAGAGCGACGGGCTCTTCATCGGATATGGCGCGATGTTCACGGAAGGTTTCCTTTCGACCATCGTCGTCTGCGGTATTGCGGGATTTGGTTTCACCGCTATGAAAAACGCGGCGGTTGCTGCCAATACTCCCCTCCTCCTTGACATGAACAACTGGGGGGCCCTCTTCACCAAGACATCTGAGGCCCTGAAACTCTCCCAGGCAAATCTTGTCATCCAGACTTACTCCGATATGGTGGGAGCGAGCTTCCTCTCGTTTATCCCGGTTAAGATCGTGAAGGTCATAGCGGGACTCTGGATTTCGGCTTTCGCCCTGACGACTCTCGATACGACGAACCGTATCGCGAGATACTGCCTGGTGGAAATGCTGGCCCCAGTTAAAGAGACGGCTTCGGGCCTCTATTCAGTCCTGACCAACAGGTGGATAGCTTCACTGGTCCCGGCTGCGATAGGTACATACCTGGCCTGGAGCAAGCAGTTCACGATTGTCTGGCCCGCGTTCGGCGCGGCCAACCAGCTGATCGCCTCGATAGCACTGATGACGGGAGCCGCATTTGTGGCAAAGAAGCTGAAATCGAAATTCGCGATCATGGCTACAGTGCCCGCGTGGTTCCTGTGGTTTACCGTTACTGCAGCTATCATCTGGTTCATGGTCGTTGTCATGCCCGCCAATATCGCCAAGGCCCCCGGGCAGGGATGGACGGTCCAGATCATTATGGGCATCATGCTCATTCTCAATACCCTGTTCATTGTCGACTTTTTTAAAATGGGAAGGAAGGGCACTGAGCCCAAAATAGAGCCGGATAAAGTGGTGGAATCAGCTTAAATTTTTATGAATTTTTCTCTTTTAGAATTTTTGAACAAGTTAGCCAGGGGTTTCGGCCAATCGCAGCGTGAGAGCCTTGCGGCTCTCACCTGCGTTGAGCTGAAGGAACTTGAAAATATCTTTACCCTGCTGCTCCTCGGCTCTTTTGCAGGGTTCGCAGCGCCGCCCACCTTTCTCTCGGTTGAACTTCTGCCGTACATGGAAAGAGAGCTCCGGGTGATGAATACCAGGGCCGAAAACTCCACCGACATGCTTGCCGAACTCTTCGGCGCCCTGGGCGACTGATGAAGATCCTTTTTTACACCGGAAAAGGCGGGGTCGGAAAGTCAACGATTGCGGCGGCAACAGCAAAGCAGCTATCGGATAAATATCGCGTCCTCATCGTTTCCCTCGACCCGGCCCACAACCTGGGCGACATATTCCAGCTCGACCTGTGCGGCGGCGAAAAGCGCCTGGGGAACCTCG
>JBDKTK010000067.1:0-11368 GCA_039680225.1 Syntrophaceae bacterium | reverse complement strand
TGACGGGCGCGCTGGTGGACGCCGTCATGGAAGCGGCGGACTGCAACGGCTCCGATTCGGTGCTGGACCTGTATTGCGGCTCCGGTCTCTTTTCCGTGTTCCTCGCCGGCTGCGGGGCCCGGGTGTCGGGAATTGAAATCGATGCGGCTGCCGTGGAATGCGCCCGGGCCAACGCCTTGGCCGCGGGCCTGGACCGGGCGGAGTTCCGGGAGGGACAGGTCGAGGAATGCCTCGAATCGCTGCATCCGCAGGCATTCAGCGTAATTGTACTTGACCCGCCGCGGGCCGGGTGTGATAAGGGAGTGCTTTCCGCGGTTGCAGCATTGAAGCCCGGGAAGATTGTTTACATCTCCTGCGACCCGGCTACCCAGGCCAGGGACATGCGGGTCCTGATTGACCGGGGATTTACCCTGAAATACGTGCAGCCGCTGGACATGTTCCCGCAGACAAAACACATTGAAACTGTGGCGCTGCTTAAAAGCAGAGTTGATTGATTTTGAAAGAAAAAGCCAGAAAGATCGTCCAGCCGAGAGACGCCGCGACCGTGATCCTGATGAGGGAACCACGGGATTCAGGCGGACCTTTTGAAATTCTCCTGGTAAGGCGGCATGCCCGCAGCCGCTTCTGTAGCGAGTTTCACGTCTACCCGGGGGGCATGCTGGACGAATCCGACTGGGCCCCGGAGATTGAAAGCTTCTGCACCGGTATGGACTGTACGACCGCGGGCTCGCTTATGGCCGACCTTCCTCCCGTCAAGGCGCTCGGGTCCTGGGCGGCGGGGATCCGCGAGACCTTTGAGGAAGTCGGCATCCTGCTTGCCAGCGACTCATCGGGCTCGCTGATTTCATTGCAATCGCCTGAGGACAGGAAAAGATTCCAGGCCTACCGGAAGGAACTGAACAAGGGCAGGCTCCAGCTGCAAAAAATGCTGGAGGCCGAGGGGTTGAAGCTCGCGGCGGACCGGCTTTTCTATTTCTCGCACTGGATAACCCCGGAAGCATTGCCGCTGCGCTATAACGTCCGCTTTTTCGTGGCCCGGGCGCCCCAATGCCAGGAAGCGCTCCATGACGGCTACGAGCTGACGGACCATATCTGGCTGTCTCCAGCAGGCGCCCTGCGCGCTTGCGATGAGGGAAGAATCGCGCTCGTGCTTCCCACCATTTCCACGCTTTCCGAACTGACTGCTTTCAATACAATTGACCAGGTCATAAAGTCCACGGAAGGGAAGAAGATCCCGCCCATTCTCACCAGGATGGAACTCGTGGAAGACAATTACGTCGAAATCATGCCGGACGGCTCCATCTTCGGCCCGTCGCCGGTATAAAAATCTGATTTGCCTCATTTGAACATCTCCCAAACTAACGCTCCTTTCAACGGAGATCTGCATTATTTACCATTGACATCCATCACGTAAATAAGCGATTAGCATTGGATATTTCGAGAAACCGGGAACCGGTCCCTGTATCAAAAGTAACAGAGATAAGCACGCGTATGGCTTCAACATATGCCAAAAAAACACATAAGACTCTTATGCGCGACATAAACGAGCTTAAAAGTATGGATTTGATAGAAAGTACCCCAAAAGGGATTCGTGCAAAGAAAGAGATAATACTGGCTTTCTTGCCCGCAAAGATCCGTGTAAATTCAAATAAAGGCGAATCTTAAAGAAGGAGAAATATTATGCGCGTTCAGGATCTGTTTTCATTAAAAGGCAAGGTGGCGCTGGTCACCGGGGGCGGAAGAGGCATCGGAAAGTTCATTGCGACGGGCCTTGCGGAGGCGGGCGCAGACGTGATCATCTCGTCGCGCAAGCTGGCCAACCTGGAAAAAACGGCGGCCGAAATAGAAAAGCAGTGCTCGGTCCGGGCGCTCCCCGTCGCCTGCGACCTGGCGAAAGAGGATGATATCGAGCGCCTCGTGAAGACAGCCCTGGAGCAGTTCCCCCGGATCGACATCCTCGTCAACAACGCCGGGGTCACCTGGGGCGCGCCGACGCTGGAATTCCCGCTGGAGCGCTGGGACCAGCTGTTCAATGTCAATGTCAGGTCGGTCTGGATACTGTCCCAGAAGATCGCCCGGGTCATGAAGGAGCAGGGCGGAGGGAAAATCATCAACATCTCTTCCGTCATGGCATTCAGGGGCTCGGAGGAGATGGTCCATCCCGCCGTCCCGTACAATTCCACCAAGGCGGCGATAAACCTCCTGACCCAGAACCTCGCCGTGAAGCTTGCGCCGTATAACATCCGCGTCAACGCCATAGCGCCGGGCTTCTTCCGCACCGACATGATGGCCTATATCGAAAAGCCGGAGTTCAAGCAGCAGCATGACGCCGTGCTCAACACCATCCCCCTGCGCCGCATCGGGGACGCCGACGACATGAAGGGTCTCGCCGTCTTCCTGGCCTCGGACGCATCGGCATACATGACCGGGCAGATAGTCATCAACGACGGCGGCCTTCTGGCGAAATAGAACAGTTTGTACCCTCCCGGGCTTTTTGATTCAGTTTATATTTCCACGTGAATGAGGCAGGAGACGGACTCCCCTGTCCCATTCATGCGGACACCGGGTAACGGGATTGTTATTCGAGCGACTTCCGGAACCGCAGTACGCTGACTGTCAGCATGACAATGCCGATTATTGCCATCGCCGCCCTTTGGTTTAAAGGGATCTCAGAACAGAACATTCCCTTTTAAAGGGGATATTGGAAATGGCAAATCAGAATTTAAAGAGAAAGCCAACCACTCAAGTGAGGCTTAAAACTGGCGGGCATTTATAAATACAGTCCCAAGGGGAACAATTATTATTTTCTCAAGGTCTTCGCCCGGTCCACTTCCTTGCGGATGAGCGCTGCCGCGGCGCGCACGTCGGGCTTTGAACATATGGCAGACACGACCGCCACCCCGTCGAGCCCGCATCGGACAGCCTCAAAGGCGTTCGTTTCGTTCATCGAGCCTATCCCGACCAGGGGCAGCTTCGTCGCCCGCCTTATCGGCCCGATCCCCTCGAAGCCGATCTGGCAGACAAGCTCCGGCTTCGTAGCCGTCATGAAAATCGGCGAAAGGCCAAGGTAATCGGCCCCCATTGCTTCGGCTTCGCGCGCCTCCTGCGGCGTGAAAACGGAAACGCCGATTATCTTGCCGGGGCCGAGCATTTTCCTTACGACATTCAGCGGCAGGTCTTCCCGGCCGATGTGGACCCCGTCGGCGTCAACTGCCATGGCGATGTCCACGCGGTCGTTGATGATCAGCGGACAGCCGCACGAGCGCAGGTGCTCCCTGATCAGCATCGCTTCTTTGTAAAATTCTCCCGAGTCCAGTTCCTTTTCCCGCAACTGGACCATGGTCGCGCCGCCCGCGATTGCTTCTTTGATTATTTCAAGATGCGAACGGCCCAGGGACAGGCCCCTGTCCGTCACGAGATAGAGGGAATAATCTATTTTGCTTTGCATTGCCGCTGCTTCCTCTTGGGGATTCAGCGGCATTAATATCACAAAAGGCACATTCCGGCGAGGAGCGGAAAACAGGCTTTTATTGCCTCATGGATTTCAGCAGCTTGTTGCAGGAATCCTCGCACATGCGGCAGGCGAGCGCGCAGATGCGGCAATGTTCATGATGGCCGGCGTGGATCTCGCACTCTGAGGCGCATGAATTGCAGGCCGTTATGCACGACTGGAGCTGGGACCTGAATACTTCGATCGCAGGCTCAGTCTGGCGCGAAAGGACCCTGCCGGTCGCGTCGCAGATATCCGCACAATCCTGGTTGTGCCTTATGCACCTGACCAGGTTTTTCACGTTCGCCTCCGCCAGGCAGGCATCAGCGCAATCCGTGCAGGCCTGGGCGCATTCGAAGCAGGCCCGGATGCATTCCGCGATCATGTCCAGGTTCTGGATCTGCATCCCGCGGGGATGCGTTTTTAACATCTCTGAATAGAACTGCATTTTTTGACCTCCTGTTTTTTTATTCAGCAAGGGCGGGTGCCGGACGACCCTGTCATTGAAGCCCCGATGAGCGGAAAAGAGCCGAGGGTCACATTCCCATGCCCGGTCCGCGCATCATGCCCGGGCCCATGTTTCCTCCCATCCGGAGCGCATGCTCGAACATGACCAGATGATGCCGGGTCTGGAGCAGGAGATTATTGAGGACAGCTGCGGAATCCTTGTCCGGCGCAGTCTCTATGAGTTTTTCATATCGTGCCGCAAGGCCGCGCTCGAGTTCGATGCCCCTTTCATATGCTTCGGCGAGAGATTTTGTCTCGGCAAAGGGTCCGGGGTCGCCGTCGGCGGGAGCGCCGTACGCGGAGAAAAGCTTTCTGATGGCCTCGATGTGGTCCCTCTCCTGCGGGATCACCATCCGGTAAGGCATGCGCGCGTTGAACTTTTCGGCGTCTTTTGTATATTGGATAAACGAAAGCTTCTCGAGGGCCAGGACATCCCGGAGCTGATCAAGCCATTGCCGGTCTCCGGGTGCGGGCAGTTTCTCCGGAACGGAATCCGCAATGCTGCCCATCGTCATTCCCGGTCCCATGCCATGCCCCATCATGCCCGGTTCCACAACAGGCGGAGCCAGACCGTAAGATAAGACAAGCAAAACAAAAATCGCGCAGGGAATTTTTGGTTTCATAATTATTCATTCTGGCACTGACGAGACCTTTTTTGAATCAGGCAAATCCTTAGCCGTTCTCGAATATAACAATATTCCGGAGGGTGACTGTTCAGGACAGGTGTCTTCTAAATATGAGGAACAGCTTTAAATGCGCTTCGGTATTCTCACCGCGGTGAATAAGACGAACACAACGGCAACAATCGCGCATAACAGGAAGCTTGTTATAAACCCGGCCCTCATGGACAACCACGTTATAACAAAGCCTGTCGCCAGCGGACCTGATGAATGGCCGATATCCATAACGGATGAAAGCGCCCCCATGGAAGTGCCGAGCCTGGCCTTATCGGCTATGTCGCCCGTGTACGCGCTGGTCGCAACTGTCGAAAACGACATCCCGAGGCCGAACAGGAGAGAAATGATGATTACGAATATCTTGTTTATGAAGAAGGCCAGGCAAAGCATGGAAAACCCGAGCACCAGCAGGCCTGTGGCGATCTGAAAGCGCTTGTCTATCCTGTCTGCAACCTTGCCGAATACCGGCTTTGTGACGGCGATGGCAAGTATCTGCATGGAAAAGATTAAGCCGATCAGCCCGGCGCCGAATCCGTTGTCAGTGAGGTATATGGGAAGATACGTCTCGAAGGCGCCAAAGGCAAAATAAGTCGCCATATCGACAAGAGCGGTTGAGACCAGCCGGGGCTCCCGAAAGAAATATTTCACGCTGTCGTTGAAAACCCACCGCGCCGGCCTGTCCTCGATCTGCCGCCCCCCTGAATCCTTTATGAAAAAACAGAAGATAAATGCCGGGACCGAAGCAAAGAAAGCGGCGATATAGACCGACTTGTAAGGGAACAAACCCCCCATGTACATGAAATACGAGATCAGGGCGCCGCCGGCAACAGGGGCAATGGCCCGGCCGAAAAGGGTCGCCGAGGAATAGGCCCCCAGTTTCTCCCCTTTGTCCCTGTCATAGGTCTCGGCAATGGCCGCCGACGCCACCGGCCCCAGGATTGCGGTGGCCAGGCCGTGAAAGAACCTGACCGGGACCAGGTACCAGGGGTCCGTAACAAGGACATACAAAAGGGGAGCGGTGAGAAATACGCTGCCGGCAAGCAGGAGCATTTTCCTCTTTCCTATCCGGTCGGCAATAATCCCGACAGGGAAGGAAAACAAAATTCCGGCAAGCGGGGAAACCGCCGAGATAATCCCGATGATCTCCGGCGAGCCCCCCATTCCCCTCACAAAAAGCGGGAGCACCGGATTTTTAGCCATTGTGGTAGTGAATATCCCGAAAAAGCCGATCAGGGAAAAATAGAAAATCAGATTCTTTTTATGGCCTTGGTACGGCATGTCTCTTCCCGGCCTTCCCAATCACCCCATGTTTTAGTCCAGCAGGGCCCGCGCCTGGAATTCTTCGGGAGAAATCTCGAACAGGGCGTCCACCAGCGCAGCCGCGAACGACCCTGGCGCCTTGGCCCTTTCGGCGGCTATTTCCCCGGCCAGTCCAAAAAATGCAAGCCCGGCGGCCGCTGCCTCCATGCAGTCCTTTGTGACCGCCGAGAAAGCCGCGATTGTCGCCGTCGCTGCACATCCTGTTCCCGTGATGCAGCCCATTAAAGCATGGCCGTTGCGGCACCTGATCACCCTTTCACCGTCTGTAATCAGATCGACCGCACCGGTAATCGCCACGACTGAATTGATCTGCCCGGCTATTTCCCTCGCAGCCTGCGCCGCATCCTCAACGGAGTGCGCGGAATCGACCCCCCTGGTGACGGCGCCTTCGGAAGCAAGTGACAGGACCTCGGACGCATTGCCCCTCACGACAGAAATCTTCATCCGGTCGACCATCATCCTGGAAGTGCGCGTCCTGAGGCTTGTCGCCCCTGAGCCGACCGGGTCGAAGATGACCGGCACACCGAGGCTGTTAGCCTTAAGCCCGGCAAGGACCATTGAATCTATCCAGGGAGAGGAAAGCGTCCCGATATTGATGACCAGCGATCGCGCCATCCCCGCCATCTCTTCGACCTCTTCCGGCGCGTGCGCCATGACGGGGGAAGCCCCCATCGCCAGCAGCGTGTTGGCCGTGAAGTTCATGACCACGTAGTTCGTAATGTTATGGACAAGGGGTTTTTCTTTTCTGATTTTTTCGAGCAGTTGTTTCAAATCAAAATCCGGCATCGTACCTCCATACTCCATTATTCTTTTTCCCTATCCAAATTTAATTTCCCGACAACATTGGAAACAGGATTTTATACGATATTCACACTGCTGTTTAAATATATTTATTTGCTGGAAAAAGCAGGAGGAAAAATTATGGCCGTAAAAATACCCAAATCAAGCAGACTGCATAACCTTCAGGCCGCGGCAATTATGATCTCTTGAGTTCCCTTTCCCGCCAAAGTATATAAATGGCCGGATAGATGATCAGTTCCAGTATCGTGGAACTGAGTACACCGCCTATCATGGGCGCGGCGATACGTTTCATGATGTCTGAGCCTGCCCCGTGGCTGAACATTATGGGTAAAAGGCCCGCAAGGATGACGCTGACGGTCATGATCTTGGGGCGGATCCTTTTTACCGCCCCGAACATGACCGAATCGCGCAGGTCCGCCAGCGTATTCAAGCGTCCCTCTTTTTTCCATTTTTCATGGGCCAGTTCCAGGTAAAGCAGCATTACCACTCCCGTCTCCGCATCAAGCCCGGCCAGGGCGATGATCCCGACCCAGACCGCAATGCTCATATTGTAACCAAGCAGGTATAAAAACCAGAAAGAGCCGACCAGTGAGAAGGGCACGGCCAGGAGCACGATAGAGGTCTTAATTACTGATTTTGTGTTCAGGAAAATCAGGATAAAAATTATGAGCAGGGTAAGAGGGATTACAAGCTTCAACCTCTCATGGGTTTTCACAAGGTATTCGTATTCACCGCTCCAGGCTAGGCGGTAACCGGCAGGTATGGAAAGCGACGCCACGCTGCTCTTTGCCTTCTCAACGTAGCCGCCAATGTCCGACCCGGAGAAATCAATATACACATAGGAAGTGAGCAGCCCCTCTTCGCTCTTGATCACCGTGGGGCCTTTCACCATTTTAATGTCGGCCAATTCGCCGATGGGCACACGGAGCGGATCGGGCGCCTGCAACTGAAGCGCGCTTATCCCCGGCACCTGCCGGTACCCCGGCATCGCCTGGGCGGGAGGCTGCCGGGCCGAGCCCATTCCTAAGGGGACCAGCACCCTTTTGAGCTTATCGATATCGCTCCTCAGCTCCCGCGCATAGCGAACATTTACAGGATACCTGGCCCGGCCTTCAATCGTGGTGGTGAGGTTCATGCCGCCGACGGCAGACTGGATAATTTCCTGGACGTCGTCTATTGACAGCCCATAGCGGGCGATTTCGTCTCTTTTAATATTGAAGTCGAGGAAATACCCTGTTGTGACGCGCTCGGCATAAACGCTCCTTGTTCCGGGAATGTCCCTTAAATGGTGTTCGATTAACATGCCGATCTTTTCAATTTCGGCAAGGTCGGGTCCGAGAATCTTTATTCCCACGGGGGTCCTGATGCCGGTGGCAAGCATGTCGATCCGTGCCTTGATAGGCATTGTGAATGAATTCGAAACACCGGGTATCGAAAGGACGTCGTTCATTTCTTTTTTTAATCCCTCTACAGTCTTGCCGTGGCGCCACTGGTCCTCAGGTTTGAGGTTTATAACCGTCTCGAACATTTCCAGCGGGGCGGGGTCGGTGGCGGTTTCGGCCCGGCCCGCCTTCCCGAATACCTGCGAGACTTCCGGTATGCCCTTGAGAAGCTTGTCCTGGACCTGCAGAAGTTTCGACGCTTCGGAAACTGAAATGCCCGGGACCGTCACCGGCATGTAGAAAAGCGTGCCCTCATACAGGGGGGGCATGAATTCGGAGCCGAGCTTTATGAAAGGAAAAGCCGTGACCGCCATTATAATCAGGGCAAGCACGATCACCAGCAATCTGTGCTTCAGGGCCGCGTCGGCCACCGGTTCATATATCCGGTGCAGGACGACGCTGATAGGGTTTTTCTCTTCCGGACGGATCTTGCCCCGGATCAGGGAGGTCATGAGCACCGGCGTGAGGGTCACGGCAAGGAATGAGGAAAAAAGCATTGCAAACGTTTTCGTGTACGCAAGCGGCTTGAAGAGCCTCCCGGCCTGGGCCTGCAAGGTGAAAACCGGCAAAAATCCCACTGTGATTACGAGCAGGGAAAAGAAGAGCGAGGGGCCGACCTCCTTTGCCGCATGGATAACAACCTCGGCCCTGCTGCCGGGGCGGCCCGCCTCTTCCCACTCATCGAGCCTCTTGTGGGCATTTTCGACCATGATAATAGAGGCATCCACCATCGCGCCGATGGCGATTGCGATCCCGCTGAGGCTCATGATATTGGACGTGACCCCAATGTAGTACATGCCTATGAAAGAAGCTATTATAGCTATGGGGAGTGTCAGGAGAACGACGAGCGCGCTCGGCAGGTGGAACAGGAACACTATGCAGACAACACTCACTGCAATCGTCAGCTTAATTATTTCCTCTTTGAGCGTGTTGATTGAACGCTGTATCAGGTCGGAGCGGTCATAAGTGGGGACAATTTTGACGCCCCTGGGGAGGCTTGGTCCCACATCGCGGGAGATCTTTGTCTTCACCCGGTCAATGACGTTCAGTACGTTTTCACCGAAACGCACCACCACTATGCCCCCGGCCACTTCGCCTTTGCCGTCAAGCTCGGCAACGCCGCGGCGGATATCCGGGCCCAGCTGCACCTGGGCAATGTTCCTGATGAGGACGGGTGTCCCTGAGCTGTCGGTGCCTACCGAGATCTCCTCGATATCCCGGATGTCCCTTATATAACCCTTGCCCCGGACCATGTACTCCGCGCCGGAGAATTCCAGGACACGGCCTTCGGCGTCCTTGTTTCCCCTGCGCACGGCATCCATGACCTTTGTCAGAGGGATGTTATAGGCGACAAGGAGATTGGGGTCTACGGAGATCTGGTACTGCTTGACAAACCCTCCGATGCTCGCGACCTGCGAGACCCCGGGGACGCTTTCGACGGCGAGCTTTATCGTATAATCCTGGATGGAGCGCAGCTGCGACAAATCATATTGACCCGTTTCGTCAATGACCGCGTACGAGAAGCCCCAGCCGAGGCTGGTTGCATCCGGGCCCAGTACGGGATTGACTTCCGCGGGAATCTTGTTGCGCACGGCTTGCAGGTACTCAAGGGTCCTGCTGCGCGCCCAATAGATATCCGTGCCTTCTTCGAATATTACGTAAATAAACGAGCTCCCGAGGTAAGAGAAGCCGCGCACCGCCTGCACTCTCGGAGCAGCCAGGAGCGTGGCCGTGATAGGATACGTGACCTGATCCTCAACGAGATCGGGGCTGCGGCCCGCCCACTCAGTGTAGATTATGACCTGGGTATCGCTGAGGTCCGGGATGGCGTCCAGGGGCGTCCTGGCCACCGCCCAATATCCCCATGCGATAATCGAGAAAACAAAAAGCGAGACTATGAATTTGTTGCGGGCGCTGAAGTCGATTATCCGCTCAATCACAATTTTTACGGTCCTTCCTGAGCTTCCCTGCGGTCAGGCTCTCAGAAGTGTCAGATCGAAATTTCTGCTCTTGAAAATGCCGGGGCCTTTTACTATTTCACCGGAAGGGGCTTTATCCCCTTCAACTGGGCCTCCGAATCGATGAGGAAGTTTGCCGACGTTGCAACGGCATCTCCCGCCTTGAGCCCTTTCACTATCTCGATCATGTTGTCGGCCCGCACACCTGTCAGGACCTGCCGCGGCTCAAACTGTCCTTCGCCCATGTCCACGTAAGCGACCTTTTCCGTTCCCGTATCAAGTATGGCCGAATCGGGCACCGCGAGCTTTTTGCCCAGGTTTATCTTGATCTCAACAGTGGTGAACATCTGCGGTTTGAGTTCTTTGGTCGGTTTTGAAATTTTAAACCTGACCTTTGCCGTCCTTGTCTCGGCGGAAAGGGCAGGATAGACATAGTCAATTTTTGATGAAAACTCCTGACCCGGCAGATAGCTCAGGCTTATCCTGGCCTGCTGCCCCGGCTTTATTAACGGAAGCTCATATTGATATATTTCCGCCGTTATCCAGAGGCTGGACAGATCGGCCACATCGAACAGCTTCTCGCCCGGCATTACCCTCATGCCCTGAATTGCCGACTTCTGGATGACATACCCGCTCACGGGCGAGTACAGGGCCAATGTCCTGACGGGCTTGCCTGTTTTTTCTATCTTCTCAATCTGGGCGTCCGATATGTCCCAGAATTTGAGCCTCTGGCGGGCGGCATTAACGATGCTCTCGGTATCAGCCGCAACCATTTTTGAAACCTGGTCTGTCTGCTTTCCCTGCTCCTGCTTCTTCGCCCATTTGAGGACATTGAGGAATTCCTGCTGGGATGCATACAGTTCGGGGCTGTATATCTCGACGAGCGGGGCCCCTTTTTTCACATACTGCCCCGTGACATTGACGTAGAGCTTTTCTATCCAGCCTTCTATCTTGGTATTTACGGTGGCGATCCTGCTCTCGTCATATTCGACTTTCCCCACGGTCCGGATTACTTTCTGCAAAGGCTTGACCGCAGCCTTGGCGGTTTTTATGCCGATGAGCTGCTGCTTCTCGAGAGGTATCTCGACGCGCGGGGCTTCCTGCGCCGCTTCAGGAGCGGCTTTTTCCTGGGAGGGCATGCCGGGCATCCCCGGCATTGATTCCGCGGGTTTC
>JBDKTK010000066.1:0-6787 GCA_039680225.1 Syntrophaceae bacterium | reverse complement strand
ATAATGCGAAAACTCGTAAGTGAAAGTCCCGCGGCCGCTCGTGATTGACCGGAGGTCCGGAGCGTAGCCCAGGATTTCCGCAAGCGGGACCTGGCCCTTGATGATCTGGTGGCTCCCCTTGGTGTCCATTCCCAGCACCCGGCCCCGGCGGCTGTTGAGGTCGCCGATTACATCGCCCATGTACTCCTCGGGTATTTCTATCGAGACGTTGACAATGGGCTCGAGCAGCGTGGGATGACAGTCCATTATGCCTTTTTTGAAGGCCATGGAACCTGCAATTTTAAAAGCCATTTCCGAGGAATCGACAGTATGGAATGAGCCGTCGATCAACGAGGCCCTGAAGTCGACAACGGGATATCCGGCGATAACGCCATCAACCATGGCTTCTGCGATCCCCTTCTCAACTGCGGGGATGTACTGGCGCGGGATGACGCCGCCGACGATCTTGTCGACAAACTCGAAGCCGCTGCCGCGGGGCAGGGGTTCAAGCTCGAGCCAGGCGTCGCCGTACTGGCCGCGCCCGCCGGACTGTTTCTTGTACTTGCCCTGGACGGTGGTCTTGCCCTTGATTGTTTCCTTATACGGCACTTTCGGGGTAGTGAGGTTGACCTCAACGCCGAATTTCCTTTTGAGCCTCTCGATCGTGACTTCGATATGCACCTGGCCCATGCCGGACAGGATGATCTCTTTTGTCTGGTCGTCGCGGTGGATTGTAATGGACGGGTCTTCTTCAAGGAGCCTGTTCAATGACGACATGATCTTGTCCTCGTCGCCCTTGGTCTTGGGCTGGACCGCAAAAGACATGATGGGGGCAATCGGGGGCACTTTCTCGTAAATGATGGGCGACTTGTCGACGCAGATGGTATCGCCGGTTTCGGTGTCCTTCAGCTTGGCGACCGCTGCAATGTCCCCCGCGACCACGCTCTCGGCCGGCTTCTGCCCTTTCCCTTCAAGGAAGAAGATGCTGCCGAACCGTTCGGAAGAGTTCTTGCTGGCATTGAAGAAATTGGAGTCGGAATTCACTGTCCCGGAAAAAACCCTGAACAGGGTCAGTCTGCCCGCATAAGGGTCGGCAATGGTTTTGAAGACCAGGGCGGAGAAGGGCGCCTTCTCGTCGGGCTGCCTTTCCTCGGGCTGGCCGGTCTTGGGGTTCTTGCCTTGTAAAGCTCCCCGGTCGACTGGAGAAGCCATGTAATTAACTATGACATCAAGCAGCGGACGGACACCCGTAAGCTTCGACGCCGATCCGCAGATCACCGGTACAATGTCCCCGGAAATAACACCTCTCCTCAAACCGGCCTTCAATTCTTCGGGGGTGAGTTCTCCGCTTTCCAGGTATTTGTCCATGAGGCCTTCATCGCCTTCGGCTATGTCTTCAACCATGGTCTCATGCAGGCTCTGGGCCTCATCGAGGAGGTCGGCCGGAATATCTGACACCTTGGTCCCGCCCTTGGCGTCCTCGGTCATCAGGGCCTTCATCGAGATCAGGTCCACAAGGCCTTTAAAGGATTCTTCCGCACCGACCGGAATGGCGAGCACGGTGATCTTCTTTTTGAAAACTCGCTTGATGTCTTCAATGACCTTGAAATAATCGGAACGTTCGCGGTCCATTTTATTAATGAAGATGGCCCTGGGCAGTGAGAACTCGTCCGAGAATTCCCAGACCTTTTCCGTCTGGAACTCCACACCGCCTACGGCATCAACAACGATAACGGCCCCGTCCACGACCCGGAGGCTGTTGCGGGTATCGGTCGCAAAGTTGGCGTCCCCGGGGGTGTCGATCATGTTTACCCTGTGCTTGTCCCAGTCCGCGAAGTTCACCGCGGCGCTGATCGAGATCCGTCGTTTCTGGTCCTCGGGCTCAAAATCCATTGAGGAAGATCCTTCATCAACGCGTCCCAGCCTGTCGGTTTTCCCGGATGCAAAGAGCATGGCCTCGCAAAGTGATGTCTTTCCCGTACCGCCATGTCCGACGACTGCGATATTCCTCAACGATTTTGGTTCATACTTTGCCATACTTACTCCTTTCCAGCCCCTGAATATTATGAATGTACTTATGAAAGCATTGAATATTAAACGCAATTTTCTATCCCTTCATCCTACAATTGTCAAGATAATTCTGGGATAAACACCTGTGTTAAATGATGATTTGCCGAAACAAGCGCCCCTCAATTCATGAATTCAATAGTTATCGCCTGAGCCCCCAACTGCCCTTTTCCTCTGTGATTACGGCTTATATCCGCTTGACAATGATCGGGCGAAAAAAGTATAAAGCCGTGCTTAACTCGATATTTTTTATACAGGAGAACATGAAAAAGAAGATCAAAAGAGTGCTTGTAGCCAACCGGGGCGAGATCGCCCTGCGTATCATGAGAACGGTCAAGGAACTCGGGCTCGATGCGGTCGCCGTTTACGAAAAACCGGACAGCGAGGCCTTTTACCTGAGGTTCGCCGACCAGGCGGTCCTGATAGGCGACGGCCCGCGCAAGGATTACCTGAGCATCGACAAGATCATCTGGGCCGCAAGGAAGTCGGGCGCCGACGCCATACACCCGGGGTACGGTTTCCTCGCGGAGAATGCGGATTTTTCAGCGGCTTGCGAAGAAGCCGGGATCATATTCATCGGGCCTCCCCCTCATGTCATCAGCAATCTCGGCGACAAGGTCATTGCCAGGAAGATAATGAAAGAGGCGGGGATACCTTTTATCCCCGGGACCGACAACCTGCCTGCGGGCGACGCCGGCATCGATGCGGCCCTCAAGTTCGGGAATGAAGCCGGGTTCCCGATAATGCTGAAGGCGTCATGCGGCGGAGGGGGGCGCGGGATCAGGAAGATAAAGAACGAGGCGGAACTGCGGGCCCAGCTGCCGATGGCGAGGACCGAGGCGCTCTCGGCCTTCAACGACGACAGCATATATATCGAGAAGTGCGTTGAATCGCCGCGCCACGTGGAAGTGCAGATCCTTGCCGACAATCACGGCAACACCATTCACCTGGGCACCAGGGACTGCTCGATCCAGCGACGTCACCAGAAGCTCCTGGAAATCGCGCCGGCCGACCTGCCCGCCGATGTCCTGGAAGCCATGCACGACGCGGCGATCAGGGCCGCAAAGAAGGCCGGCTACGTCAATGCCGGGACGGTCGAGTTCCTGGTCGAC
The DNA here is from genome assembly GCA_039680225.1 of Syntrophaceae bacterium. Classification (GTDB taxonomy): domain Bacteria; phylum Desulfobacterota; class Syntrophia; order Syntrophales; family UBA4778; genus JBDKTK01. Next base: position 3,629 of record JBDKTK010000066.1, on the reverse strand, counting down.
CCCGCCACGAACAAGTTCTGGTTCATGGAAGTCAACACGAGACTGCAGGTCGAGCACACCGTGACCGAGGTCCTGACCGGAGTCGATATAGTGAGACAGCAGATCCTGATTGCCGAAGGCGGCAAGCTCAATATCCCGTCCGAGAATGTGCAGCTCATCGGGAAGGCGGTCCAGGTCAGGATAAATGCCGAAGACCCGAAAACGAACTTCATGCCCGAGGGCGGCAAAAGGGTGGAAGTGTACCAGTCTCCCGGCGGCCCCGGAATCCGGCTGGACGGCGTGGCGTACCAGGGATACAAGATCCCGACTGAGTACGACTCGCTCCTCGTGAAGCTCACGATCCGCAGCTTCAACTGGGAACACACGATCCAGCGTCTCAAGAGGGCGTTGAACGACTTCCTTATCGTAGGCCCGAAGACCACGATCCCATTCTATCTTTCGATATGCGACGAACCGGATTTCAGGAAGGGCGTTTTCAATACCTCTTATATCGACACCCATCCGGGAATCTTCGATTACCCCGAGCAGGAAAGGGAAATCGCAAAGCTCTCCAAGCTGATTGCGGAAATCCATTCCAAGAAGGTCAATCCATACGCTTACTGATCCCGCTTGAGGATGGGAGCAGCAAGCAAGCAGACACTCAGGAGAGAAATATTTAATGAGCAGGAGAAAAGCAAAAATACCGGAGAGGATAACCCCCGCGGAGTTGACCAACAGGGGCGTTAAATCCATCCTTGACCAGGTGAGGCGCGCCGGCGGATATTACGTGACCAATACGGAGAGGGACCTTTCCCAGTCCGATTACAAGAACAGGGTCATGCCGCACACGCAGATCCTGGTTTCGGCGGAAAGGAACGCCGCGGGATTTTTTTCCATTGAAATAACCGGGGGCGCATCGGTCCACGTTGACCTGCTCCGCAAGCAGATGAACCCGCTCGAAAAGCTCGAAGTGCTGAGCTCCTATATGCCCGACACGCTGTTCCAGACCCTCTGCCGGGGCGTTAACCTCTTCGGGTACCGGCCGTATCCGGAGAACGTCATCCGCCTCACGGTCCAGAGCTTTTCCCGCTACGTCCACGTCTGGCGCGTGTTCGACTTCCTCAACTACATACCAAACATGCTGCCGGTGTTCGAGGAAGTGAAAAAGGCGGGGCGGATACTCGAACCCTCCATCTGCTTCTCAACCGGTAAGGAGCACTCCGATAAGTATTACGTCGGCAAAATCGGGGAAATCCTGGACGTCACCGGGCCGGACATAATACTGTGCATCAAGAACCACGCCGGATTGGGGACAGCCAAGAGGATCGGCGATCTCGTCAAAGCCATCATGGACAAGTACCCCGATCTGGTGATCCATTATCACGGCCATAATACCGACGGCAACGATATCGGCAGGATCGTCGAAGCCGTCCGCAACGGCGCAAAGATCGTTGACGCGGCCGATCACGCCTTCACCGGCTTCTACGGGCCGCCGCCGCTTTTGACGGTTGTCGAAACACTTGAGGAGTATGGCCATAAGGCGGTCGGGTTGGAGAAACAGCCGGTCATCGACACTTCGAACAGGCTGCGCCCCGAGCGCGAGTATTACCGCGATTTCGAATCGCAGTTCCTGGGGTTCGACCCGTCTGTTCAGATACACAAACTTCCGGGAGGCGCGACCGGCTCCAGTTTCGAGCAGGCCGTCAAGGGCGGTTTCCTTCACCTGATGCCGCAGATCCTCCAGGACGAACTCCCCCATGTCCAGGTGGAACTCGGGAACTGGTGGAGCGTCACCCCGGGCTCGCAGATCCTCTGGACCACGGCGGTCAACAATACTCTGAAGCAGGCCAGGTACAAGGACGTGAGCGACGATCTCAAGAACCTCCTGCTCGAAAGGTACGGGGAGTTCCCGTTCTACAAGCCAAGCGCGGATATTTATAAATCGATATTCGGCCCCGACTGGAAGAAGATAGTCGAGCGCGACGGGGGCTACCAGAAGATCGAAGATATAGATTTGGATATTGAAAAGCGCGTCCTGGAGCACAGGATGGGAAGGCCGGCCACCGAGGACGAACTCGTCCTTTACCTGCAGCATCCCAATGATGCCGTGGCTTTCCTCAAATTCGAGGAGAAGTACGGGAAGACCTGGGCGCTGCCCCCGAAGATCTGGTTCCACCGCGGCGGGTTCAACCTGGGCGACAAGTTCGAATTCCCCGATGCCTATGGGAAACTGCATGTGATCGAAGTCGGCCCGCAGCGGCGCACCAAGGACCAGGATATAATTACTTACCTGGTGGTCGACCACCACACCGAGCCGATCCTCACCCAGATAGAGGAGGCCGGCGCAAAAACGGAAAGGGCAAAGACACTGAGCCCGAAGGAGATCCAGGCGCTCGCCAAGTCCGGCGACATCCGGTCACCATTGGCGGGCACGGTAAATGAGGTCCCTGTGGGAGTGGGAGACGACATCCTGGCCGGCGAAGTGCTGGTCGTCCTCGAAGCCATGAAGATGATCACCAACGTGGTTTCCGAGGTGAGCGGGAAGATTGCCGAGATCACGGTGTCTCCCGGCGACAGCGTCTCCGTGGGCGACCCGCTCATAATGATAACCGTCGCGGCAGCGGCGTGAATGAAACTGGGCGGCCTTTCGGGCCGCCCAGTTTACTATATAAACAGCGCGCCTGAATTCTTTGCGTATGGCCGGCTTATTATTTCTTAGTCTTCAATTTAGCAGGATCAAAACCCATTTCTCGAGCCTTTATCAAGAACTTTTCACCCGTTTCGTTTTGTTGTTTTTTTTTTGATTTCCGCAGAATAGGCAAAAAATATTAAAGCTATCGTTTCTCTTTCATTTCCCTTGTATATATCGGCAAAAGAATACAGCTTCTCCACATAGGGTAATCCCTTTAGGTATTGTTCTTTCTGCCCGTAAAGGATTGCCAGTTCGGCCAGACGTCTTCCGATCCTTTCGTTTGAAGGTTCTGCCTGTTTTTCTTCAATAGCCAAAGAGTCCTTAAGCAGTCTCTCGGCTTCATCATACTTGCCCAACTTGCGTTTGATCCTGGCGAGGTTGTACATTCTCATTGATTTCTGTTCCTCTCCAAGATTACCCCAGTCTACATTTACTAACGCCCGGTAGCAGGCCTGCTCTGCAATATCCAATCTGCCCGCAATTTCGGCTTTTCTGCACTGGTCTCCATAGTCAATAGATGTAGCCTGGTGTAGAGGATTGGCACAGCCGGTCGCAGCACTTATGAATAAAACTAGCAAAGAAAATTCGATATATCGTTTCACAGTATGCCCCTTCTTAGATTTGAATTCACAGGTATTTGTTTAAAGAAGGACACTAAATGACAAACCAGAACCACCACAATGTCATCGTTATCCCAGTATGACATGTAAGTCAATATATGGTACATTTCAGAAAAATATTAAGGAAAATATCTTATTATTATGCCTGAACTGCCCGAAGTCGAAACGCTGCGCCGCCAGTTGGAAAAGGTCCTGCCCGGGTCGGAAGTCCTGGGCATTGAGGTGCTGGACAAGGACCGCATCGGCAAACTGGAAAACGTCTGCAATTGCCGGGTCGAGGAAGTCGGCAGGGAAGGGAAGTTCCTGAAACTGAGGCTCTCCGGCGGCAGGGAAATCGT
>JBDKTK010000065.1:0-8420 GCA_039680225.1 Syntrophaceae bacterium | reverse complement strand
GTCGCGGCCGGCCTGCCCGGCGCCGACCCCGAAACGATGGCAACCTCGGTCGCCGCCCCGCTGGAGCGCCAGTTCGGGCAGATCGCGGGATTGTCGGAGATGACATCGTCGAGCACGCGCGGGTCCACCAGCATCGTCCTGCAATTCGACCTGGACCGCAACATCGACGGCGCGGCCCGCGACGTCCAGGCTGCGATCAACGCGGCCCGGGGGTTCCTGCCCCCCAATCTCCCGAACAATCCCATTTACCGCAAGGTGAACCCGGCCGAGGCCCCGGTCCTGATCCTGGCGCTGACATCGGACACGATCGGCACGCCGCAGATGTACGATGCGGCCACTACCATCCTCCAGCAGAAGCTCTCGCAAATGACCGGCGTCGGCCAGGTATTTGTGGGAGGCAGTTCGCTGCCCGCGGTCCGGGTGGAACTCAACCCTCTCGCCCTGAGCAAATACGGCATCAGCCTGGAGACTGTCCGGGGCGTGCTCGCGTCCACCAACGTCAACCGGCCCAACGGCCGGCTCTCGGACGGGACAAGGACATGGGAGATCCAGACCAACGACCAACTGCGGGGCGCCGCCCAGTACACGCCGCTGGTCGTCAGTTACAAATCGGGAACGGCGGTCCGCCTGCCGGATATCGCCTCAGTGACGGACTCGGTGGAGGACGTGCGCACCGCGGGTTTCGTCAACGGCAGGCCGGCAGTCATGGTGATCATCTTCCGCCAGCCCGAGGCCAATATAATCGAAACGGTGGACAGCGTCCGCGCCATGCTCCCCCAGATGGAGGCATCCCTGCCGGGCGGAATCAAAGTCACGATCGTCCAGGACCGGACGCCGTCGATCCGCGGCTCGCTGCGCGACATCGAGAGGACCCTCGTTATATCCTCCATCCTCGTGATCCTGGTCGTGTTTGTCTTTCTCCGCAACGCCCGCTCGACATTCATCCCCGCCACGGCCATAGCCGTTTCCCTTATCGGCACGTTTGCGGTCATGTACCTGTTCGGATACAACCTGGACAACCTGTCGCTGATGGCGCTCACGATCGCCACGGGTTTCGTGGTGGACGATGCCATTGTCGTGCTCGAAAATATCACCAGGTACATCGAGCGGGGACTCACGCCCCTGGAGGCCGCGCTGAAAGGTTCGAAGGAGATTGCCTTCACGGTCGTGTCCATGAGCCTTTCGCTGATCGCCGTGTTCACCCCCATCCTCATGATGGGCGGGATAGTCGGGCGGCTCTTCCGGGAATTCGGGGTGACGCTTTCAGCCGCCGTTTTTATTTCGATGGTATTGTCGCTGACCGCGACGCCCATGATGTGCGCCGCGCTCCTCAAGCCCGAAAGGGCCCGGTCGCACGGGCGCATGTACAGGGCAAGCGAGCGGGGTTTCGAATGGCTGCGCAACCGCTACGACTTGAGCCTGCGGTGGGCGCTCGGCCGCCCGCGGACCATGCTGGCAATTACGGTGGCGGCCCTGGCGGTAAACATCGTCCTGTTCATGGCCATACCCAAGGGGTTCTTCCCGGAGCAGGACACGGGACGGATAAGCGGGACCATCCTGGCCGAGCAGGACATCTCTTTCCAATCCATGAGAGACAAACTGATCGAGATCGTCAAGATCATCCAGGGCGATCCCGATGTGGAATCCGTAACGGCGTTCACCGGCGCGACAACGGGGACAAACACCGGCAGGATGTTCATCGCCCTCAATCCGTTCGAGCAGCGCAAGGCGGCGGCCGGACAGGTGATCGCGCGCCTGCGGGGAAAGCTTTCCCAGGTCGCGGGGGCGCCGACTTACCTGCAGCCCGTGCAGGACCTGCGCATCGGGGGAAGGCTGGCGGGGGCGCTCTACCAGTACACGCTGCAGGGGGACAACCTGGCCGAGCTGAATTCCTGGTCGGTGCGGATGCTGCAGTCGATGCGCTCCCTGCCGCTGCTGGCTGATGTCAACAGCGACCTGCAGAACAAGGGCCTCCAGGCCTCGCTCGTCCTCGACCGCTCCACGGCCTCGCGGCTCGGGATTACTCCGCAGCTTATCGACGACACGCTTTACGACGCCTTCGGCCAGCGGCAAGTCTCGATCACCTATACCCTTTTGAACCAGTACCACGTCGTCATGGCCGTGGAGCCGCGGTTCTGGCAAAGGCCGGAAACCCTGCAGGACATTTATGTTGTCCCCTCTTCCGGTTTCGTCGTGCCCCTGAGCGCTGTCTCCCGAATGGAAAGGACCGGGACGTTTCTCACGGTGAACCACCAGGGGCAATTCCCGGCCGTCACCATATCCTTCAACCTCGCCCCCGGGGCGGCGCTCGGCAATGCCGTGGAATCGGTCGAATCGACTTCCAGCAGGCTCGGGCTGCCCTCCGGTATCCGCGGCAGTTTCCAGGGGACCGCCCAGGCGTTCCAGACTTCGCTGGCGAGCGAGCCGTACCTGATACTGGCCGCCCTGGCGGCGGTCTATATCGTGCTGGGGGTCCTTTACGAGAGCTATGTCCACCCGGTCACGATCCTCTCGACTTTGCCCTCTGCCGGTGTGGGGGCCGTTCTGGCGCTGATGCTGTTCCGGATGGAACTGACCGTCATCGCCCTGATCGGCATGATACTCCTGATCGGGATCGTGAAAAAGAACGGGATCATGATGGTGGATTTCGCCCTGGAAACGGAGCGCCGGGAGGGGAAGAGTCCGGAGGAAGCCATATACCAGGCCAGCCTGCTCAGGTTCAGGCCGATCATGATGACGACCATGGCGGCCATGCTCGGGGCGCTGCCGCTCGCGCTGGGAATGGGCATCGGCTCGGAGATCCGCCGCCCCCTTGGGGTGGCCATTGTCGGCGGGCTTATCTTCAGTCAGATGCTGACGCTGTTCACGACGCCTGTCATATACCTGTATCTCGACCGCTTCCGCTTATGGGCGACGCAAAGGCGGGCGGTCCGCAGGCGCGCGGTCCCGCAAGCATTCCTGTTGCTGATTATTACACTGGCGCTTCTTGCCGGATGCGCAGTCGGCCCCGACTACAAGCGTCCCCCGGTCGAGACGCCCCGGTCATGGAAGGAAACGCAGGGCTGGAAACCGGCCGTCCCGCAGGATACGGCCATCCGGGGCAAATGGTGGGAGGCATTCAATGACCCCGCGCTCACCAGTCTTGAAGAGCAGGTCATCATATCAAACCAGAATATCGCCCAGGCCGAGGCCCAGTACCGCCAGGCGCTTGCAGCCGTTGACGTGGCGCGGGCGGGCTTCTACCCGGCGGCGACAATCGGAGCAACCGTGATTCGGTCCCGCTCTTCGGCCACACTGGGCAGGACATCGTTCTCTTCCGGCAACACGTTTACGGATTACCGGCTCCCGGCAAACCTGACCTGGGAATTGGACGTGTGGGGCCGCATTCGCCGCCAGGTGGAAGCCGGCGTCGCGAGCGCGCAGGCGAGCGCGGCGGATATCGCGGCAATCCGGCTGAGCTCCCAGGCGCTGCTCGCCCAGGATTATTATCAGCTTCGCATCCTGGACGCCCAGAAGCAGGTGCTGGACGCAACCGTCGCGGCGTATCAGAAAAGTCTCGAGATTGTCAAAAACAGGTATGCGGCCGGCGTCGCCTCCCGGGGCGACGTCCTCCAGGCCGACACGCAGCTCAAGACCACGCAGGCCCAGGCGATAGATGCCGGCGTGCAGCGCGCGCAGATGGAGCACGCCATCGCGGTCCTGTGCGGCCGGCCGGCGCCTGCATTCTCCATTGCCGCGGCCCCGGCGCAGATAACGCCGCCCCCCATCCCGGCCGGGCTCCCCTCGGAACTCCTGGAGCGCCGCCCCGATATCGCCGCCGCGGAACGGGCGATGGCATCGGCAAATGCCCAGATCGGGGTGGCCGTCGCCGGCTGGTTCCCGACGATTACGCTTAACGCCTCCGGGGGTTTTGAAAGCACCGCCCTCTCAGACTGGTTCAAGTGGCCGAGCCGGTTCTGGTCGCTGGGGCCGTCCATTACCGAAACCGTCTTCAACGGATGGCTGACCAGATACCAGACGGCCCAGGCGCGGGCCGCTTATGAAGCCTCGATAGCCTCCTACCGCCAGACCGTCCTGGCGGCCTTCCAGGACGTGGAGGACAACCTGGCCGCCCTGCGCATCCTCGAGCAGGAGGCTGCGGCGCAGGATGAGGCAATCAAAGCGGCCTGGATTTCCGTGGAGGTGGCCATGAACCAGTACAAGGCGGGAACTTACAGTTACCTGAACGTCATAACGGCGCAGGCCGCTGCCCTCAATAACCAGCTTACCGGCCTCAACATCCTCAACCGCCGCATGGCGGCTAGCGTCCTGCTGATCAGGGCATTGGGCGGGGGTTGGGACAGGTCTGCCGACGAAAGAGCGGGAAAATAAAAATTTCTTCCCCATATCCGGCGCCCGCTGCCGCCCCCCAACTTGACAAAAGCCCTCTTCTGCATTAAGTACGCAACCTGATAAAATGAATTTGCTTTGAACAGTTCTAAAGAAACCGTTCTTTCCCGGGATGAAAAGAATTTTCGCCATTAAACTAAAACCATTTCATATCATTATCCTGCTTCTGGCGACATTGGCCGTCGCCGCCTGCTCTTCGGGAAACGCCAGGAATGCCATGCCCCCCGCCCCCGTCACGGTCAGCGCGGCCGTTGAAAAGACAATCCCCGTGCAGATAAACGCCATCGGCATCGTCGAGGCATTTCAGACCATATCCTTTAAAACAAAGATAACCGGGCAGATTACCAGGGTGCATTTCAAGGAGGGCCAGGACGTAAAAAAGGGAGATCTCCTCCTGGAATTGGATAAGCGCCCGTATGTCGCCGCGCTGCGCCAGGCGGAAGCCAACCTGGCCCGCGACGAGGCGCAGGCCAAAAACGCGGAAAAGAATGCGGAGCGCTACGCCGTCCTCGTGCAAAAGGGCTATGTCGCCCGGGAGCAGCAGGAACAAATACATACCAATTGGCTTGCCCTCGATGCCACTGTGAAGGCGGACAAGGCGGCCGTCGACAACGCGCGGGTGCAGGTTCAGTACTGCTCGATATCTGCGCCGATCTCGGGCCGGCTCGGGGCCCTCAAGGTCCACGAAGGCAACGAGGTCAAGTCCAGTGAAACGGAAGTCGCGGTTATCAACCAGCTCCAGCCCATCAATGTCGTGTTCTCCATCCCGGAAAAAGAACTTCCCGACCTCAAGAAACACATGGGACGGGGGGCTGCACCAAGGCTCGCAGTCGACGCCTTCATCCCCGGGGACAACATTCCTGAAAAGGGGAATCTTGTTTTTATGGACAACGCCGTTAACCCGGCGACCGGGACGATCACCCTGAAGGGCGCTTTCGCCAACGCCGGGAGACGGCTCTGGCCGGGGCAGTTCGTCAATGTCGTCCTGACGCTCACCACCCAGCCCCACGCGGTGCTCGTCCCTTCCCAGGCCGTGGAAACCGGCCAGGAGGGGAAATATGTCTTTGTTGTGAAACCCGATTTCACCGTGGAGTTGAAGGCTGTGGAAACCGGCCGGACGGTCCGGGGCGAAACTGTGATCGTCAAGGGGATCGCAGCCGGAGAGCAGGTGGTGACCGACGGCCAGATGCGGCTGACCCAGGGCACGAAGGTTGCCGTTAAGGAATCGCCCGGCCCGGCCGGAAACACCAAATGAACATCTCCGAGATATTTATACGCCGGCCGATAATGACCACGCTCGTCATGGCCGCGGTCCTCATCTTCGGATTTATCGCGTACCGGGCCCTTCCCGTCAGCGACCTTCCCAATGTGGATTTCCCGACCATCCAGGTATCAGCCAACCTGCCGGGGGCCAGCCCGGAGACGATGGCCTCGGCGGTCGCAACCCCGCTGGAGCAGCAGTTCTCCACGATCGCGGGGATCGACTCCATGACTTCAACCAATTCCATGGGCGTCACCCGGATCACCCTGCAATTCGACTTAAACCGCGATATCGACGCCGCTTCCCAGGACGTGCAGACGGCAATCGCAGTGTCGACCAGGCATCTTCCATCGAGTTTGCCTTCACCCCCCTCGATGCGCAAGGTGAACCCGGCGGACTCGCCGATCCTCTATCTGACCCTGAGTTCAAAGAACCTCCCCCTTTCCGATGTCGACGAATACGCGGAAACCTTGCTTGCCCAGAGGATCTCCATGATCAGCGGCGTGGCCCAGGTGCACGTGTACGGCGCCCAGAAATACGCGGTGCGGGTCCGCCTGGACCCGAATGCCCTTGCCGCCCGTTCCATCGGGATTGACGAGGTTGCCGCGGCGGTCGAGGCAAACAACGTAAACCTGCCTACCGGAACGCTGTGGGGCCACCATGAGGCTGTAACCGTGCAGGCGTCCGGGCAGCTGATGAAAGCGGAGGATTATCGTCCGCTCATCGTCGCATATCGCGGCGGCGCCCCGGTCCGGCTCGGCGAATTGGGACAGGTCGTGAACAGCGTGGAAAATGACAAAATCGCGTCGTGGAACGACGAAGAGCGCGCGATAATGCTGTCCATCCTCCGCCAGCCCGGCACCAATACCGTAGAGGTCGTCAGGAGAATTAAAGAGGTCCTTCCGAGCATCCAGGCCGTGCTGCCCGCGTCGGTGAATCTCGCCATCCGCTACGACCGCTCCGAGTCCATCCAGCAATCGGTGCGCGATGTGCAGATAACCCTCTTTATAGCCCTGGCCCTGGTCGTCCTGGTGATATTCCTTTTTCTGCGCAACATGTCGGCCACGCTGATACCGAGCCTGGCCCTGCCGCTGTCCATTGTCGGGACGTTTGCCATAATGTATTTCATGCACTTCAGCCTGGACAACCTGTCGCTGATGGCGCTCACTCTTTGCGTCGGGTTCGTCGTCGACGACGCCATAGTCATGCTGGAGAACATCGTCCGCCACATAGAACACGGCGAAAAACCGTTCGAGGCGGCCCTGAACGGGTCGCGCGAGATCAGTTTCACCATCCTGTCCATGACGATATCCCTGGTAGCGGTGTTCATCCCCGTCCTGTTCATGGGGGGGATTGTCGGCAGGCTCCTCAATGAATTTGCCGTCGTGATCGTGGTCGCCGTCCTCATTTCGGGAGCTGTCTCGCTGAGCCTTACGCCCATGCTCTGCAGCATTTTCCTGAGGCCCTCAACCGGAAAGAAGCACGGCCGCATTTACGAAGCGTCGGAGCGGTTCTTCGACTGGATGCTCCGCTTTTACGAAAAGAGCCTCGGGTGGGTTTTGAAGCACAGGCCGGCCACACTCCTTGTCCTGATGGCATCTCTTGCCGCCGTGGCCGCCCTGTTTCTCATCATCCCCAAGGGCTTTCTCCCCAGCGAAGACACCGACCAGTTGTCAGGCTTCACGGAAGCAAAGCAGGGCATATCGTACGATTCCATGGTGGACCACCAGAAGCAGGCGGCAGCCATTGTCCTGAAGGACCCGAATGTCCAGACAGTGATGTCCAGCGTGGGCGCCGTCGGGAGCATCCCGACGATAAACAGCGGCCGTTTGAACATCCGGCTCAAGCCCCGCTCCGAGCGCGACCTGAGCGCCGACGAGGTGATCCAGGAACTGCGGCCGAAGCTCGCGGCCATTCCGGGTATGCAGGTATTTCTGCAAAACCCGCCCCCGATCCGGGTGGGGGGCCTGCTCACGAAGAGCCAGTACCAGTACACGCTGCAGAGCACCGATACCGGGGAGCTTTATAAATACGCCCCGCTGCTGGAGTCCAGGTTGAAGAGCATCGCCGGTTTCCAGGACGTGACCAGCGATCTCCTGATTAAGAGCCCCCAACTCATGATCAATATCGACCGGGACAAGTCGAGGGCCCTGGGCATCTCCGCCGGGCAGATCGAGGAGGCGCTGGACAGCGCCTATTCCTCCCGCGAGGTCTCGACCATTTACGCCCCGACAAACCAGTACAAGGTCATAATTGAACTTGATCCGAGGTATCAGCGCGACCTGTCCGCGCCCTCACTCCTCCACCTGCGCTCGCCTTCCGGCAGTCTCGTTCCTTTGAGCACTGTCACGACCATGGAGAAGGAAATGGGCCCCCTCACGATAAACCACCTGGGACAGCTCCCGGCGGTCAACATCTCGTTCAACCTGGCGCCCGGCAAAGCGCTGGGGGACGCCGTTTCCGAGGTGGAGAAAGCGGCGCGCGAGGTCCTGCCGGCCACAATAACGGGCAGCGTCCAGGGGACCGCCCAGGCATTTAAATCTTCCATGATGGGCCTCGGCGTCTTGATTGCCGTGGCGATCCTGGTCATCTACATCGTCCTGGGAATCCTGTACGAGAGCTTTATCCACCCGCTGACCATCCTTTCCGGACTGCCCTCTGCCGGGCTGGGGGCCCTTATCACGCTGATTATTTTCCGCGTGGACCTGAACCTTTACGCCCTCGTCGGGATAATAATGCTCGTCGGCATAGTGAAGAAGAATGCGATCAT
>JBDKTK010000064.1:0-3033 GCA_039680225.1 Syntrophaceae bacterium | reverse complement strand
CGATGCCGCCTATAAAAAGCTGCCTCCTGCCGAAAGGAAGAAGTTCCCGGCGAAGCCGCCCCAGCCGGGCATGACGGCTGCTCAGAAGGCCCCCCCGCAGCAGGCGGCGGCAGGCGCTGGCAAAAACGAAAGCGCCAAGGACAAAAAGAATACCGGGAGAAAGCGCCTTTTCAAGAGACCTGCATCAGACAAAAAGGAACCGGGCGAGGAAGACAGGAAAGAATCGAGAGAAAGAGGGAGGCTAAGGGAACACCATGACAGATAATATCCGCAACCTGCTTACGAAAGTAGAGACCCTGATCAGGAACCACGATGTATGCGTGCTGGCGACCGCCGGCATTACCGAGCCGCACTGCTCGCTGATGTCCTATGTGCCGGATGCGGAGTGCCGCCGCGTTTACATGGCCACTCTCAGCAATACGAAAAAGTTCGACAACCTCGTCGAAAACGGCAACGTGAGCCTCCTGTTCGACACCCGGATGGACAAGACCGAGCCCGTCATGGCCCTCACCGCCCCGGGGACTTTTGAGAGGCTCTCCCCGGAGGAAAGCGCCTCCGTAAAAAAACTCCTCCTCGGCAGGCACCCCCAATTAAAAGAACTGCTCAGCGACAAACACGCGGAAATCTTCTCCGTGCGCTTCCGCTCCTTCCAGCTCCTGAGCGGGATAACCGAACAGCAGTTGATGCTGCTTGAGTAGATCCCTTTTTGGGCACTGACCACAGCGCCGCGCACCCGTACCCCGCCTTCGGGGGTGACGAGAAGCATCGCTCATTGAGCTCGAAATGAACGAAGATATAAGTACCATCACCTCGACCGGCTCAGTGAACGAATGGTTTATGGCCTAATGAGCTGCCCGCCGCCTCTTTCCCGGTGCAAAATTTGAATTGCCCGCCGCGCCGATTACGGCTAAAGTGCTGGTTCAGGCACCAGGGACGAATATAAATTAAACCTGAGCCGGAGGAATTTTCTGAAAATAAAATCATTCTTTACTTCGGTTAAATTAACCATAGGGCTCCTGATAGCAATAGCCGTTGTTTCCGTCCTGGGCACTCTCATCCCCCAGGGCGGCATGCCGGAAGAGCTTGCCCGCAGGCTGGGGCCGGGGCTGGTTTCGGTTTTCAAGGCGCTGCAGCTGTTCGACCTCTATCACTCCATCTGGTTCTTTCTGCTGATGGGAATATTGACTGCGAACCTCGTTGCCTGTTCCTGGGCGCGGTTCCCGGCGACCTTGAAGCTGCTCAGGAAAGCGGAGGCGCCCCAGCCGGGTCCGGCGTTCAAAGACCCTTCCCAGGTTGAAAAAATCAGGCTGGCCGGCAGTTCCGATGAGCTGGCGAAGAAAATAGAATCCGTCCTGGGCAAACTCCGGTTCGGGAAAATCCAGACTGCCGGGAACATCGTCTACGGCGAGAAGGGGGCCTTCTCGCACTTCGGCGTCTATTTCATTCACTTCAGCGTGATCGTGATCATCGCCGGCGCTGTGGCCGGCTCGCTTTTCGGCTTTGACGGGTCTGCAAATATTCCGGTAGGCGGTTCTGTGGACTCCGTGACTCTGAAGAACGGCAGGGGAATGCACTCGCTGGGATTCTCTATCAGGTGCGATGATTTCAAGGCAGAATTTTACGAAAGCGGCACGCCCCGGGAATTCAGGTCGGAAATATCCCTGCTGAAGAACGGCGCGACGGTCCTCAGCGGGCCTTTGACTGTCAACAACCCCATTGAATATGAAGGGGTCAGGATATTCCAGGCGAGCTACGGAGAGGACGCTTCGGAGGCGGTCATCAAAGTGAAATCTCCTTCGGGATCAAGGCAGGTCACGGCGCGCCTGGGGGAAAGCTTCGAACTGCCCGGGAACGTGAACCCTGCTTACGTGGTGAGGATTGAAAGCGACCTGATGCGGATGGGCCCGGCCGTGAAATTGTCCGTGGACAGCCCTTCCGGAGAGGTGCAGCTCTGGGTCTTCCAGAACATCGAGGGCATCCGGATGAGCCACCCCGATATCTTCGAGATAGCGCCGATGTTCAATCCGGCGCGCCTCCGCCCCTATCACTTCTCGCTGGAGGGCATCAAGGCGCGGCAGTTCACGGGTCTGCAGGTGAACAGCGACCCGGGCCTGCCGTTCGTGGGGACAGGGGCCGTGATAATGATTTTCGGGTTCATGGTTGTGTTTCTTTTTTCAAGGAGGCAGGTTTGGGTGAAAATCGACCGGGGAGACGGAGGTAAAGCTTTGATCAGCATCGCCGGCAAGTGCAGCAGGGACCCGGCCGGACTGGACAGGGAAATCAAAAAAATCCGCAGCATCATGCAGCCGGATGCAGCCGGGGATGAAGCCGGAGGTCAAATATGACGAGCAGCGCCATCCTCGCCTGGGTCACATTCATTTATCTGGGTTCCGCGATCTTTTACCTGGCGCGGATAATCACCAGGAGAGAGATCTGCGGTGCGATTGCGGCGTTCGCGGGAATTTCCGGCCTTGCCGTCCACACGATTGCCCTGGGTATGAGTTGGAGTGAATCATACCGGCTGGGGATAGGGCACGCGCCGCTCTCCAATTTCTACGAATCGCTGGTGTTCTTCGCCTGGTGCATAATGCTGATTTATTACATTGCCGAGTCCCGGACCAGGAACAGGGGGTTGGGGGTGTTTGTCGTCCCGCTGGCATTTATATCCCTTGCATATGCGTCCCTCTCCCCTGATGTCAGCAGCCAGATCCAGCCGCTCGTCCCCGCCCTGAAAAGCAACTGGCTGCTCGGCCATGTTGTAACCTGCTTTTTAGGGTACGCCTTTTTTGCCCTGGCTTTTTGCCTCGGGGCATTGCGGCTCTGGAAAGGCCGCAGCGGCAATCCGGCCGGCAATCCCGAGAGCCGGATGGATTTTCTCCCCCGGCTGGAAATCATCGACGAATTGATTTACCAGAATTCCTTCCTGGGCCTGATCATATTTACCCTGGGCATCATGACCGGGGCGGTATGGGCGCAGCGGGCCTGGGGATCTTACTGGAGCTGGGACCCCAAGGAGACCTGGTCGCTCGTGAC
>JBDKTK010000063.1:0-4302 GCA_039680225.1 Syntrophaceae bacterium | reverse complement strand
GGTGACGCCCACCCCGGCCCCGTAAGTGGTCGCAAAGACAAGGTTGCCCCAGACATCGACGTTATTGCAGACGGACTGCGCGGCCGACCCGTAATCGAAGGAATCCACGTATATGCACTGGGTGCAGTCCGAGACGGTGTTCCGGGCCACGGAAACATTAAACCCCTGGACGACGATGCCGTCGGAATGATCGACAGTGTTGAGCAGTCCCCAGATGACATTGTCTGCGACCACCACGTTGCTGCCCGCGGTTATCCCGTCCCCGCCGATGGCTTCAATCCGGTTGCCCTCGACCCTGGAAGTCGCGGGGGCAAAGCCCGGCTGTCCCGTATTCACAATTATCCCGTGGGCCGGGGAATTCCCTTCGAAGTTCGAGATCCTGTTCCCCGAAATGCTGGCGCCGCTGCAATACCGGCCGTCGATGGCGTAATTGCTGCCGGTCTCGCGCCCGGCGAGCGTGAAGGTGCAGTTGCGGACCTCGCAGTTTCCGGCGGCCTGCATGATCAGGGCATGGTTGGACGGCCTTTTCATTGCGAGGCTGTAAACGACGATGTTGCTCCGGCCGGCCATGTTGAGGCAGGATTCCGCCGAGTAGTTCATGTCGATGGCCCCCGGCTCCCGCGGGTGGTCGCCCCTGATGAGGATCTTGTTTGCGTCCGCCCCGGAAGCGCCCGCGTACAGGGTCTCGACGTGGGTCCCGCAGACGAACAGGGAATCCCCCTCCCGGACGCCGCCCGGCCCCCAGATGACCCGGCCGAAACCCGGCCAGGCGTTTTCGTATGAAGTCCCGTCGTTGCTGCCGTAGCTGTTGTTTCCCGGGCGCACGACCCAGGCAGTCGCTTCGCATTCAACGCTTGTAATTGCCAGGAGCAGAAAGGCCCCCGCGATCATGGCAAAAAATGGTCCGTATCTCCTCATGTCCTCAAACCTCTTGCATCTTTCTCCCCTTTGAAAATTCCCGCGAGCCTTGCCCGCTGTTCGTTCTGCAGGAAGCTCACGAATTCGCGCGAGACGATCCGCTGCTCGCGCTTCAGGCAGGCGGCGGCAAACCCGGCGAGCCGGCAGGCCGCGTAGATGAAATAGGGCCGGTGCGCGACCCTGGTCATGCACTTGAGTATCTCGAACAGGGCCGAACTGCCGAGCGAGTAGTCCATCATGCCCTGCCTGTAGCCGCCGCTCAGGACGCCGTCCGCGCCGAGGGTGCGGCGGTGGTGGAACACCTTGATCTCCGGGAACGACCGGACCTCCCAGCCGTTCATCCTGGCCGTGACTTCCGCGTGCCAGTCGGGCCCCCCGTATTTCAGCGGTATGTACCCGCCCACGTCTTCGTAGCATTTGCGCCGGAAGAACTGGACGGCGTGGGGGACGGAGTTGCGGGAGTTGAATTTCCGGCTCCGGAATTCATCTTTCATTTTTTCGTGCACGAAACCTCCGGCAAGCCCGAGTTTCGGGTTCTCCCGGAATTTCGTTAGGATTTGTTCGTAGTAGTCCGGGCCGAACGAAATATCCGCGTCGAGGTTGCCGAAGAAATCGTAGCGGACGCCCTCCAGGAGCCTGCTGCCCGCCTGGATTGCCCGCACCTGCGAGCCGAAGTTGCGCCTCGGGTCGCCGTCGCGCTTGAGCAGGCGGATGAAGGCGTTGTCCGCCGCGTATTTTTCGACTATGGAGTCTGTCGCGTCGGTCGAGCCGTCGCTCACGATCACCCACCTGACCGGTTTCACGCTCTGGGTGATGACGGAGAGGATGGTATTGGCAATGTACGCCTGTTCATTGCGGGCCGGCGTGACCAGGGCATAGCGGCCGTATCTTTCAGGGTTGTCAGCGCACACTGTCGCCTCCCGATGCCGTCTTGATGAACTGCGGCCTGAGCATCTGCGAGCCCAGCCCGAACAGCCATCTCAGCGCGGCCTTGCTCCTCTCGACATTGAAGCTCCTGTCCCGGCCCGGGAACAGTCCCGCCGCCCTGGCCGCCGCGTACCGGAGCGATTCGTGCAGTATCATAATCGCCAGGGCCCTTGCCTCGCCCTGCGGCCCGTGGTGCTTGCGCCAGTAGGCGAGGTTGGCTTTCTGCTTTTCTATGTAGAACCTGACCGGCGCCCGGGCGGAACTGGCGCCCCCGTAATGGACCGCCTGCGCCCCGGTGAAATAAACGGCGGGCCAGCCGGCGAGCCGGAACCTCCTGCACCAGTCCATGTCCTCGCCGTACATGAAGAACGTTTCGTCCAGGAGGCCCACTGCATCCAGGGCGCTCCTCCTGACGGCCCAGAAGCAGCCGTTGATGACATCTACTCTCCTTGTCGTGTCATGCGGCCAGAACGTCAGCAGGTGGCCGCCGAACAGCGGCAATTGCGGAAACACCGAGTCGAGGGCCAGCGCGCGGCAGAAGATGTTCCAGGTGGTGGGGAAGCCCATGCAGGAACGCTGCACGGCCCCCGCATCATTGACTATCTGCGGCCCGAGGATCCCGATTTCCGGATAGGCCTCCATGTAGCGATGGATATTGAGCAGGCATCCCGGCCTGACCACCACGTCGGAGTTTATAAGACAGAGGTACTTGCCGGAACTCATTCTGATGCCGATATTGTTCGCCCGCGCAAACCCGAGGTTCCGGTCGTTGCGCACCAGGTTGAATTCCGGGAATTCCTCCGCGGCAATCTCCGCCGAGCCGTCGGAAGAGGCGTTGTCGATCACGAACGCCTCCGTCGCGGGGCCGGGGCGCCGCCGCGTCTCTTCGCGCACCGACTCGAGGCAGCTCCTGAGGTGTTTTGCGGCGTTCCAGCTGACAATTATTACCGATATGTCCATAAGCCTCCTTCCCCGGCCCCCTCGAATTGAGGGGTCGCCCGGTAAATGTCGACTTCGGGTTTCTGGAACACCGGGACAGGTATCCCGTCCAGGGCGGAGACCATGGCGAGCAGGAAATACCATGAGACCATCATCTGGTCGAAATAAGCTATGCCCAGGAACGACACCATGTGGGTGAAAAGAGCGCAGCCGATGGCCCAGTAGCGCAACTGCGCCAGCCTGTTGCCCTCGGTCTCCTGGACCTTCAGGCCTATGGAGCGGAAGCAATGGGCAAGGAGCGCAATGAAGAGGACGAGCGAGAGCAGCCCGCCCCGGACGCCCTCGGCCACGAACTGGTTGATGGCGTCCCACATCATCCAGCCCCAGTGGTCGGTGCTCTTTGTGCCCAGCAGCCACCACTCGTCGAAGCGGTTTATGAACGCGTCGACAAGATAGAACCGGTGGTAAGAGCTGGAACCCGCGAAGAAACCCACCCGGTCGATAAGGGCCCAGACGGGCGCCTTCATCATGAGGTGGGCGAGCAGCAGGAAAAACGCGATGCTCCAGCGGATGAACCTCATGTGCATCCTGAGCGGCCACATGAAAATCGCGGCGACGCCCCAGACAGCCGCCAGGACGGGGCCGCTGGAAACGGAGGCGAGGGCTATGACGACGCAGGCGCCCATAGCCGTCACCACCAGGACCTTGCTGAACCCGGGCTTGAGCCATTGGGAAACGAGCAGCGGTATGAGAGTGGCCCCGAATGTCCCGGCGAGGATGGAGTGAGCGAAGGGCCCCTGGGCGCGCAGCCTGCCCTCGCGCATGAACTGGACGTCGGGAGTGCCGCTCATGTAAGCGTACATGGTCGTGCCGGCAGCCTGCTCCACGAGCATTATGACCGCCAGCACGATGCTCAAAATGGCGAGCGACCTGATGCCGGAATCGATTTCATCGATGTCCGAGATGAAAAAGCGGAAAATGAAAAACAGGCCCGCGCTGTCCATCAGGGTCCCGAGACGGTTGACGAAAGCCCCCCATGTCTGCCAGAGCAGAACAAAAGTCACGGCATTGCTGACGACCCATAAGACGAATAATTTATCGATGATGTTGAGCCTCATCGGGTGCAGCTCCATCCGGAAGAACATCCTGATCCAGGCCACGGCGATTAATATCCTCAACGATGTGAAGTTGAGGTTGAGGAAAACGATTTTCTGCGTGAGCGGTATCATCAGGGCGGCCATGATGAAGACAAGGTACGCCTTCTCCCTGTTCAGGGAAAGGATAAGCACCCCGGCAACAACCATCATGATAATGCCCGAAGTATGGAGCATGGTCTCGCCGGTGGCGCCCCAGATCAGCCTGGCTACATTGTCTTGCAAGACAGAACCTCCTTTGAAGTTATAAAAACTATCCTCATTCTGAATAGGAAGCGGCTGAAGAATCCATTTTTTGAAAAGACAGGTCCTTCGCTTCGCACAGGATGACAATTTTGACTGATGGTTTATATGCGCCGCCTTT
>JBDKTK010000062.1:0-7873 GCA_039680225.1 Syntrophaceae bacterium | reverse complement strand
GGGATACCCGATCCTCTCGGCCTCCTTTGCCGCCTCCGCAATGCTCAACGCCGTCCCGTTTTCGGGCTGGAAGAGTCCCATTTCCTGGAGCACGGTCCGGAAGAGTTCCCTGTCCTCGGCAAGCGCGATGCTGGCCGGGGATGTTCCCAATACCTGCACGCCGGCGGCGGATAGAGACGTGACAAGGTTCAGAGGGGTCTGTCCGCCGAACTGCACAATGACTCCCCGGGGCTTTTCGGATTCAACTATATTGAGGACGTCCTCTTTCGTGAGCGGCTCGAAATAGAGCTTGTCCGAGGTGTCGTAATCCGTGCTGACGGTCTCGGGGTTGCTGTTCACCATGATGCTCTCGATGCCCTCTTCTCCAAGTGCAAACGACGCCTGGACGCAGCAGTAGTCGAACTCGATGCCCTGCCCGATCCTGTTGGGGCCGCCGCCGAGGATGACCACCTTTTCCCGCAAGCTTGTCCGGATCTCGTTTTCCTCTTCGTAGCTCGAGTAGTAATACGGCGTGTACGCCTCGAATTCCGCGGCGCAGGTATCAACCAGCTTGTAGACCGGCTTGATCCCGACGAGCTCGCGTCCCCGCCGCACCTCGTCGTCGCTCATTTTGCGCATATGGGCGATCTGCATATCGGAGAATCCCTGGACCTTGGCCTTTTTCATCAGTTCCGGGTCCAGGGGGCCGCTGCCGGACCTGATCTCCTCTTCCGTCCCGACGATCTCCGCCATCTGGTGCAGGAACCACGGGTCGATCCCGGTGAGTTCCCTTATTGCCTCTAAATCCATGCCGGCCCGCAGGGCATAACGGATGTAAAATATCCGCTGCGAATTAGGCACCGCCAGCTTTTCCTTTATTTCCTCTACTGAAGGGTGAATGCCTCCCTGTTCGAGCCTGCCCTTGCCGTCGGCCCCGAAACCAAAACGGCCGGTTTCCAGAGAGCGCAGCCCCTTTTGCAGGGCTTCCTTGAAGGTCCTGCCGATAGCCATTGTCTCGCCGACCGATTTCATTGCCGTAGTAAGGTAGTCGGCGGTGTCCGGGAACTTTTCAAAGGTCCAGCGGGGGATCTTCACAACGCAGTAATCTATGGTGGGCTCAAACGAGGCTACCGTCTCGCGGGTGATGTCGTTGCGCAATTCGTCAAGCGAGTAGCCGACTGCCAGCTTGGCGGCAATTTTTGCTATGGGGAAGCCGGTGGCCTTGGATGCGAGCGCCGAACTCCTGGACACACGGGGGTTCATCTCGATCACCACCATGTCCCCGTTCTCCGGGTTGACGGCGAATTGGACATTCGACCCGCCCGTGTCCACCCCGATCTCTCTCATGATTGCTATCGAGGCGTTGCGCAGCAGCTGGTATTCCTTGTCGGTCAAAGTCTGGGCGGGGGCAACCGTTATGCTGTCGCCCGTGTGGACTCCCATGGGGTCAAGGTTCTCGATCGAACAGATGATCACCACGTTGTCCTTGCCGTCCCGCATGACCTCGAGTTCGAATTCCTTCCACCCGATGACCGATTCCTCGATCATGATCTCGCGGATCATGCTTGCGTCGAGCCCGCATGCAGCCTGGACTTCCAGGTCTTCCCGATTGTAAGCGACCCCGCCGCCGGTCCCGCCCAAGGTGAAGCTCGGCCTGACGATCACGGGGTACCCGATTTTCTCCGCGGCGGCGAGGGCTGACTCCCTGTCCCTGACTATGGCGCTCTGCGGGACCCTCAGTCCAATTTTTGTCATTGCCGCCCGGAACAGGTCGCGGTCTTCGGCCTTGCGGATCACGTCTGCCGATGCGCCGATCAGTTCCACTCCGAATTTCTCCAGGACGCCCATTTCAGCGACCTGCACGGCCGTATTCAGACCCGTCTGCCCCCCCAGCGTGGGAAGGAGCGCGTCCGGCCTTTCCTTTTCGATTATCTTCGCGACTATTTCAGGGGTAATGGGTTCGATGTATGTGTGGTCCGCCATTTCGGGGTCGGTCATGATAGTGGCGGGATTGCTGTTGACGAGAACGACCTCGAAGCCTTCCTCCCGGAGGGCCTTGCATGCCTGGGTCCCCGAATAATCGAATTCGCAGGCCTGACCGATCACGATCGGGCCGGAGCCGATAAGCATTATTTTTTTCAGGTCGGTTCTCTTCGGCATTATATTCAGCAGCTTAAATTTTTATTTGCGCCTTTGTTATTTCCAAAGTGTCGTTCAAACCAGAGGGGTCATTCCCGCGAAAGCGGGAATCCATTATTTTATACTGGACCCCTGCTTTCGCAGGGGTGACAAATTTTCCTGAATCAGGTCCTGTCTTTATTTTTTTTCATCATCTCCATGAATTCGGCAAAGAGATAGTCCGCGTCATGGGGGCCTGGCGAAGCCTCGGGATGGTACTGGACGGAAAACAGGGGGAGTGTTTTGTGCCGCATCCCTTCCAGGGTCCCGTCGTTAAGGTTCATATGCGTGATTTCCACATCGTGGCCCTTGATGGAGTCCAGGTCGACGCAGAAGCCGTGGTTCTGGGCCGTTATCTCCACCTTGCCCGTGCGCAGGTTCTTCACCGGGTGGTTTGCGCCGCGGTGCCCGAATTTCAGTTTGAAAGTTTTGCCTCCCAGGGCGAGGCCGAGCAGTTGCTGGCCCAGGCAGATCCCGAAAATGGGGAACTCGCCCATGAGCTCGCGGATCGTTTTGACGGCGTAAGTGACCGGCTCGGGGTCGCCCGGCCCGTTCGAGAGCATTATCCCGTCCGGCTTGAGGGCGCGGACCTCGGCGGCCCCCGTTGTTGCCGGCACGACTGTGACATCGCACCCGCGCCGGGCAAGCATGTTCAGGATATTGAACTTCACCCCGAAATCGAAGGCCACAACTTTGAACTGCGGCGCCTCGGGGGAATTTTTCCAGCGGAACGGCGCTGCGCAGGTGACTTCCCTGACCAGGTCCCGCCCGACGAGGCCGGGCGATTGCTGCGCCTTGCGGACAAGCCCGGCAGGGTCGATGTCCCCCGTTGCTATTACGCCCTTCATCGCCCCCTTGACCCGCAGGTGTTTTGTCAAGGCCCTTGTATCGATTCCCTCGATGCCGATTACATTGTTTTTCTCCAGGTAATCTGCCAGGGACATTTCCGAGCGCCAGTTGCTCGGCACGGGCTGGTATTCCTTCACGACGAATGCCGCCGCGTGGACCCCGCGCGATTCGGCGTCTTCGCGGTTGACCCCGTAATTCCCGATCAGCGGGTACGTCATCGTGATGATCTGTCCCTTGTACGAGGGGTCGGTCAGGATTTCCTGGTAACCAGTCATGCTGGTGTTGAAACAGGTTTCCCCTTCGGCCTCGCCGCGCCCGGCAAAGCTCCTCCCGGCGAAAACAGTCCCGTCTTCCAGCGCCAGATATGCCTTCATTGAACCGCTACCATTTCATCCGGACTTTCACGCCTCTCGCGGAAAGTTCGTCCTTGATCTGCCTGACAGTGTACGTGCCGTAATGTGTTACGGAGGCCACCAGGGCGGCGTCCGCCCGGCCTTCCGTCAGCACGTCGTAAAGATGGTCGATGTCGCCCGCACCGCCCGAGGCTATGACAGGGATGCCCGCGCTTTCCGAAACAAGCCGGGTCAGCTTCAATTCGTATCCCTGCTGCGTCCCGTCTGCGTCAATCGAGTTCAGGCATATTTCACCTGCGCCCCGGCGCTCGCCTTCCCGGGCCCACCAGAGCGCGTCCATGCCGGTGTAAGTGCGCCCCCCGTCGATGACGACTTCGTATCCCGAAGGAATGCGTTCCGACACGGTGACCTGCTTGACGTCCATGCCGAGGACCACGCACTGGCTGCCGAAGGCCTCGGCGCCGATATTTATGATATCCGGGTCCCTTACGGCCGAGCTGTTGACGCTCACCTTTTCGGCGCCCGCGAGCAGGACGTTCCTCATGTCCTCGACTGTCCTTATCCCTCCGCCTACGGAAAACGGGATGAAGATCTCCTCGGCCACGCGGCGCACAACGTCGATCATGATGTCGCGCCTGTCGCTCGAGGCCGTTATATCATAAAACACGATCTCGTCCGCGCCCTGTTCGTAGTAGAACCTGGCCATTTCAACGGGATCGCCGATATCGATGTTGCCCTTGAATTTTATTCCTTTAGTGAGAATTCCATCGCGGACATCGAGGCAGGGTATTATCCTTCTACTAAGCATTTCCATCCCAGACACAGAAGTTGCGGAGGATCCTCAATCCGGCCGGCCCGCTCTTTTCCGGGTGGAACTGCATGGCGACCAGATTGCGCGAGCCGATCACGGAAGGGAAAATTATCCCATAATCCGTCTCCGCCATGACGCACTCTTTTCCGGATGGTTTAGGGTAATAAGAGTGGACGAAGTAAAACTCATCGTCGGCATTGATCCCGTCGAGGACCGGGTGGTGCATTTTCACATTGAGCCCGTTCCAGCCCATGTGGGGGATCTTGAGCCGGTCGGGGCCCGACGACAGCGCCTCGGGAAAACGTCTCGTTGAGCCTTTGATCAAGCCGAGGCAGGAGGCTTCATTCTCCTCGCTTTTTTCCAGCACGATCTGGGCGCCGAGGCAAATGCCGAGGACCGGCTTGCCGGCCTCGAAAGCGTCCGCCAGCACCCGGTCCATCCCGAGTTCCCTCAGGTTGGCCATGGCCTGGCCGGCCGCGCCGACGCCGGGGAAAATAACCCGCTCCGAAGATTTAACCACTTCGCTGTCCGCCGTGACCCGGCAGGGCACACCAATTTTGTTCAGGGCGCGTTCAACACTTTTCAGGTTGCCGGCCCGGTAGTCTATTATCGAAACCATAGATTGCGGATACTACCACCAAGCGCGTAAATATGCAATTAGAAAGAGATTTTCGGCAAAAGGCAGATGCCGGAAATAACCTCAATCAATATGCGTACATATTGCCGTAGGGGCGATGGGTGGTCGGGTAGATGCAATAAAATTTCTCTTTGAGGATCTCGTCCAGGTCCACGTCAAAGTGGCGGCCGAATTCCTCAAGGTATGGCTTTATGCTGTTGATTTCCGGGGGGCAGGCCTCTTTGATGCCCAGGCCCTTTCCCAGGCTGTGCTTGTCGACCGGGCCCCTGGTGTAGATGGCGCCGCCGTGCATGCCGGTCCCCAGGAAATTGCCTGCTATCGGTTGGCCGGGATCGGATTGGCCCAGCATACCCAGAAGGATGATAATGCCGCCTGCCATGTACTCGCCCAGGAAATCGCCCGCTTTTCCGCCGATAACGATAATGGGTATTTTTTCCTCGAAAGACTTCATGTGGATGCCGACCCTGTAACCGACGTCGCCGCCGATATAGATCTGCCCGCCCCGCATCCCGTAGCCGACTATGTCGCCGGCCATGCCGCGGACCACGATCTTGCCGTCGTCCATGGTGTTGCCGATGCCGTCCTGGGCGTTGCCTTCGACTGTTATCTCCGGGCCTTTCATGAAAGCGGCCATGTCCTGTCCGGGCGTGCCCTTGATGAGCAGTTTTATTTTCTTGTCTATCCCGTTGCCTATATAACGCTGGCCGTTTATGTTACTGAGGACAAAATTATGCTCGCCCCTGGAGACTGCCTGGCGGATCATTTTGTTGAGGTCCTTGTAATAGATTCCTGCTGCATTGATTTCCATTTTATCCTCCAGTTCTATGCTTTGCGCCCGGTTTATTTTTTGAGCCGTTCGGCAGATGCCCTTTGTTTGGATGCATGCAGGAGTATCTGCCCATACTATTTAAAAGCAAAAGGCGGGCCACAAAGCTGAAGTGAGTAATTACAGGGGTTTGCAAGCAAAATTGGCGTTTCCGGGACGGATTTAAAAACAAAAATGTTGGGTGGCGACAAAAATAAATACACAATTGTAGGATAATCGATCGCCAATCAGAGGTGTCCCGCCACAGGCGAAATAAGCCGCAGCACCGCCCGGCTCAATTGATCACGCCCGGGTTGAGCCTGGCGATCAGGGGGTCGCCGGCCTTGGGGGCCCAGATTTTTTCCGGGTCAGGACAGATCTCGCGGATGGCGGATTCCTCGCTCGCCATGTAAACCGTTTCGCCCTGGACCGCGGCTATCAGCGGCCGCAGCTTGATCCTGTCATTGAGTCCCACGAGGCCCCCGTTGAATGCGAACAGGATTGCGAACGGGCCATTCAGCAGGGCGCTTGCGTATACCATCCTGATCGCCTCGCAGAGCTTCTTTTTTTCGGGCTCCATCCTGTCCACCTCGTTCCAGAAGGGCGGGGCCAGGGCGAGACAGGCGACATCGATGGGCAGCCCGTGCCTGCGGATCAGCAGGTCAAGCAGGTAGGCGACGACTTCCGTGTCCGTCAGCAGCGTGCAATGGTAGCCGAACATCTCGAGGTAGCGCTTGTTGATGCCGTAAGAGGAAATCTCCCCGTTGTGGACTATCGACCAGTCGAGGACGGTGAAGGGATGGGCGCCGCCCCACCATCCGGGGGTGTTGGTCGGAAACCTGTTGTGGGCCGTCCAGATGTAGCCGCTGTATTCGTCAAGCCGGAAAAATTCGGCTATGTCTTCGGGATAACCGACGCCTTTGAACGCGCCCATGTTCCTGCCACTCGAGAAAACGAACGCCCCGTTGATGTCCATATTGATTTTCATCACCATGCGGACCATGAAATCGTCGTCGCTCATCCCCTTGTCGAACAGGGGATTGTCGATCTCCGTATTGGGCTTGACGAAATATCTCATCAGCAGCGGGGCGTTGGTGATCGGCGTGCCCGTGCGGGTGGGGATGCGCTCCTGCTGGTCGATGACCGTGACGTCCTTCAGGAAGCACTCGAATTCGTTGAGGGCCTCTTTGCTCTCGCACATTACGTGGACGGCGTAATGGTCTTTGAAGTCCGGGTATATGCCGTAGGCCGCGAAGCCGCCGCCCAGGCCGTTGCCCCTGTCGTGCTGGGTCTTGATCGATTTCATGATCACATCCCCGCAGACGCGCCTGCCGTCTTTATTGATAAGCCCCGAGAGGCCGCAGCCGGATATGTCCTTCTGGAAATCCCAGGGCCTGCTGTTTGTCTTGTTAAAGTTAAACATATTTCGTATCCCTGCAGTTATTAAGCGTTGGCGGCCAGAAGCTCCTGCCGTGTTTCCTGCGGCAGATCGGAAAACCCGAAATCGTCGCGGAGCAAATCCTGTTTTATATTTTCCACGTCCGTGCCGTTTTTTATAAGACCGGAAAGTATCCCCGACCTCTCGATCCGGCCGACCAGGACGGCCCCGGCAAGCCTTCCTTCCCGGAGCACTATCTTCCTGTAAAAGTTTGCTTCCGGCTCCAGCCGGGCAAGGACTTCAAAGCCTTCCGCCGGCGGGTTGGCGATCCCCATCGAAACGGTCGGGATCCCGTAGAATTCGATGGAGTTCATGGGAATGCTCCCGGCATACGCCCTGGGAGCCCCTGCCATTGCCAGGCCCGCGTGGCGCCCCTGGATATAAGCGTTGGGCCAGATGGGAGTCACCCGTTTCTCTCCCGCCAGCATGTCGTCGGCCTCGGCGACATCCCCCGCGGCGAAAATGCCGGGGACGTCCGTTTCCATGGAGCTGTCCGTCACTATCCCGCGGTTCACCTTTATCCCGGCCTGTGCGGCCAATGCCTTGTTCGGCACGACCCCGATCGCAATCACCACGGCCTCGCAGGGTATGCTTGAGCCGTCATTGAGGACGACTTTCCTTACCCGCTTCCTCGACCGGACTATCTCCTTGACCGTGTTGTTGAGAACAAGATTGATCCCGACCCCGGCAAGGCGCTTCGCTATTATCCCTCCCGCTTCCGAGTCGAAAGCGGCGATGAGGATCCTGTCCGCCAGTTCCACAACGGTTATTTTCATGCCCCGGTCGTGGAGGCTCTCGGCCGCTTTCAGCCCGATGAGCCCTC
>JBDKTK010000061.1:0-3513 GCA_039680225.1 Syntrophaceae bacterium | reverse complement strand
AAGGGCTCATGAATCTGTGAATATGCGTAATCAATATCAACATTGATCAGTTTGGTTAGAATCCTGGCCATGACCGACCTCCCTGATAATCAAAGTGACCTTGCCCGACTTAAGCCCCTCCTGCAACCTCGCCACAAACGCCTTCATTGCGTGTCGGCTGCCGCCGATGAAGTCTTCGCCTTTGGTATTCCCAAGCAAAATACACCCGGATGTGTCGGCCTTGGTATTCCCGGCATGAATACGGACGCCGGTAAAGCCCGGCACGTTGAGGATAAGCGGCATGACCTTCTTGAATCTTACGGAGTAATTGGTGATGACGTCGTATCGACCGCAAGGAATGGCCGTCTCGTTGGGGATCTTCTTATCGCGTATCGCGTCTTCCAGGGTATAACAGAAATACACGCCATCAATATAAAGCTCCCCGATGGTTTCGTATGGAGTTTTCCACCTTCTGAACAGTTCAAGCAGCATTTTTTACCCCAGGAACTTCATCCCAAAAACCGCAGCCACACCACCCACAAATCCACCGGCAAAACTGAAACATTTATTCCAAAATTCGAGCGTGTGGAGCCGGGCGTCCATTGAGCGCAAAGTTTTAAAGATCATCCAGTCGCGTTGGTCGGGGCTCATTCCGTCCCAGTCGCTGTTGTCGCAAACAAGAAATCGCTCGTCAGTCATGGTGCGTACCCTCCTTTATATTCCTACAAATAAGAGCACCAGCGTAACGACGGCGCTATCCACGGAATTGCCCGACAGATTGACAGTTATGTTCCCGGTGATCGGGGCGGGTTGTGCGAACGCTCCTGGCCCGGCGGGGACAAACGACAATGTTGCGTTGTCGATAATGTTTTCACCCTTGCCACCAAGCAAATCGACGCCGTTTTCGTCGGTAATAGTCAGATCGCTGTTGTCGGTCGGCCCCGTTGTGCCTGGGATTGCCTTGACTGAATGCAGGCTTAATCCGCGCAAATCGTAATCCGAAACATTGTCCAATGTGTTTACGACGGTCGCCGGATAAGTGTGCGCGTCCGCCGATGCGGTGCAAGTTAGCACGACCTTTAGGATCTGCGGCCGCCCCTGCTGCGTCTGTATCCGCGTAATCGCTCCTGTGATTGTCCCGTCTGCCATGATATTATTCCCCTTTCGTAGTTGATAAAAAAAGCCTAAATTACCGAGGATATTTCCCCAACAATTTAGGCTTTAAGTCCCGTCGCTTGACGGCTTATAAGTCCCTGTATGTTAGATCATTCTTGCCTCACTTGTCTAAATTATACCTTGTCTTTCCCGTCATGTAAAGAGATTAAGGGTTCCGCAATAGCGCCCGCTCGTTCTTTGAGGGGGCCGCCATGCGCCGCGCCTGGTTCTGTAATGACTGTGACGTTATTTGAGAAACGCCCGGAATCCGCTGCTCCCGGATCTTCCGGTTAAAGTCCTGAACCTCTTTGACGATCTCTTTGTATTCTTCCCGATCCCGCTTGCCGAGCATCCAAGCCCGGTACCGCTCATAAATAGCGTCCCGCTTATCTGCGAAGTCCCCCTGCTGCCGGTGCCCCTCCCACGTCCTCTCGGAAAGGACGGCCTGATCCGTTGACCGGAATCCGACCGCTCGGGCTACTGTCGCCCCTGGTGATGGCTTATACTGCCGCCCCTGTTCATCCCAAACCGGGCGGTTATTCCTGGTCGATACGCCCTGCCCTGCCTCTCTGATAGCTCTTATGGGATTGGAAAAGCCGGTCGGAAGTAAATGCTCTGCCGCTTTTCCATACTGCTTGTTTCTCAGGCTTTCACCAGCCTCTTTAACTTCCGTGGCCACGCCGCCGATGGCGCCCGTAAGGTCAATGAAGTTCTTCGGGATACCGACGCCAGCGGATAATGAGCCGGAGATATCCACGCCCAGGGCGCCGGTTAAACCATGCCGCCCTATCTTTTCGGCTTCCAGCCCCAGGTGCTTTCGGATTTCATCCCATACCCACTTTTCTGGATCTCTGTCTTCCCCGAACAAAGCGTTTAAAATCACTCTGGCCACGCTAAAAATAGCATCCTTGAACGGCAGCGCCGCGCCGCCGGCAAGCACCAGGGGAGACAAAAAGGCGAACATCATTCCCTTAATATTCTTCTTTTTTGCGCCCATATCGTAAAGCATTTGAAGGTAATTATGACCGAACTTCTGATAAACATAAAACAGTTGCCCGAGCTTGGCCGCCGGATTGGTGCCCTGCGCCCACATCGGCATCGTGGATTTCCCATACACACCATGAGCCTTATCACTGGCTTCCTTGGCTACTTCCGCCGCCTCCACGTGCCCCATGCCCTGTTTCCGGGCCAGCCGGTAGGCCGCCAACATCGTTGTTCCACGGTTCCACTTTTCGGATTTGCCGAACAGATACATGGAGCCGTCCATCATCGAGGACCAGATCCGGGAATGTGTTTTAGATATTTCGCCCAAAGCCTCCCTGGTATATTGAGCATCGTCCCAGCCCTTTTTCTGGACCTCATCAAGAAACGCCTGTTCGTCGGCATTGGCCAGCTTTCTACCTGCCATTAAAGCGCCGTAGTCTTTCCCGGAAACGGCCAGCTCTTTGATGATTCCCATCAAGGAACCCTTGCCGCCCAAAGCGTATTGGTGAATTGCCGCCGGCGCGGTTGTGATGATCGCCGTCGTGTTGACCGCCAACGAGCGGAGGTTAAAGCCGAGGAATTTAAACGTGGCGATGGACTTAGCCAATCCGATCATCCTATCAATCGGTTCGACGTTTCTTAACTGTTCTTCAATGTAATTTTGTGCAACCTGAAAAGCCTTCGGGTCTTGAACCGGGTCAATTCCACCGATCTGTTTCCCCTCGAACTTCTCGCCCAGCATTTCCTTCATGGCCATTCGCGCTACACGGGCCTTGGCAATTCCACCGGAAAGGCTGTTTGTATATTGAAGGTGCCGCTGAATCGGGTCTTCGATGAATCCCCGGACAACCTTCTCGCCCCTTCTGATCATGGTGGATCTGAACCCCAGGGCCTTGATCGCGTTGGAGACTTCCCTTAACACTTCCTCGTTGAATTTCAGCGTCAATTCGTTGGACAGGGCGCTTTTCTTGCTCAACTTTTCGAGGGCCGCGTCAATCAGTTTCGCCGTGGCCGTCGCGTTGACATCCTGATAAATCGTCTCGGGCAGTTTTTCAACCTGGCCCACGCTGAAAATCTTCCAGCCTTCACGCTGCATCTTATTGGCCAGCCGCCGGGCGGATAATTCTGAACCCCTGTGCTCCCGGTACCATTCCCGGTTTTCTTTCATGGGGCCATGCTCTTTATAAGCCTGTACCTTCCAATTCCCCTGTTCTCTTAATCTCGGGGCATAGAAGCCGCGCCATTCTTCCATTTGGGCCAGTGCGCCTTTAAGGGTCTGCCTTAATTCGTTCAGGTCGGGCTTTTCGCCCCTGAAATTGGCTTCTTCTGTGATCTCCTCGATCATTTGCCGGAGCTGGGCGGTCTGGAGGTCAAGGGCTTTATCATAGGACTGAC
>JBDKTK010000060.1:0-6933 GCA_039680225.1 Syntrophaceae bacterium | reverse complement strand
CGCCAGCCGAATCATGTCCAGCACCAGCGGCGCGGCCAGAATGGAGTCGTAGCCCTGCCAGACGAACTGCAGCGACATCTTCACCCCCATGAATCCCCTGAAGTGTATGAAATCCCATTCGATCGAAATAGCCGTCGGGGACAATAGCCATGTACGTGGGGATGACGGCCACGATTGCTCCAGGACGCTCATCCGCCCCAATAGATTTGTTTCACCTGCTTGAGCGCTCTGCCGCCGGAATTAAACAAATCGAACTCCTCCCACCGTTGTTTGATCGCATCCAGGACTTCTTGTTTCAAAACGGGATCGGCGATCGCCTGCCAACGAACAGCCAAAGGTTTTCCTCGCAGTATGTTCTTTTCCTTAGACTCACGATGTTCGGCGCATAATTCCTTCAGGGCTTTCTCCAGCCAGGCCGTTCCCTCGGAAGCAGGCGTGTCGAATCGGCCATATCCCACCGCCGTTTTTGCCCCTACTCCCAAGGTTGTCAAACCTTCGATCAACACCTTCTCCATTCTTTCCACATTGGCAGTACTACCCATGCGGCTGAAGAAACGGAAAATAAACCCGGTTTCCGCGGCCACGGTAAGGAAGAACACCGGCACCGGGTTTTCCGTCTCGCGCAACTCGTCACTCTCATACTTCCGGTAATAGCTTGGGTGGTGCGTATTCATTATATCCACTTCCAGCTTCGGCCAGTGGGAAGGATATGCATCGAGGAAAACGATATCGCCGCGCTCTTTTCGGTCCAATGAACTGTATGCGGCCGTGTCAAACGAACCGAACAGGTCCTTCTTGATTTCCGGATTCCACCCGTCCTCTTCCCCGAGCAAATCGGCGGCCCGGCGGCAGAGCCCCTTGAGCGCCGTGGCGCGAATGAAGGGGACGCCGGTCAGGTAGTCCATGGTAAACCCGTTCTCCAGAGGGTGATCGTTTCCCATGCCGGTGACCAGCCGCCAGGAGACCTTGCATTCCTTTGCCACGCCAGCCATTCCGTTTCCTCCGGCATGTCCGATAAAACGTTTCTGCCGGTCATGGATGCGAGCCAGGACGGGCTGCAATTCCCTCTCCAACTCATTGAACCGTCGAACGAACCCGGAAAGAGGGGTGAAGGGGTTATCGGTTCGTTTCACACCTCTCCAGATAGGCAGGTAGCGATCGAATATCAGGCCGGGATTTGCGCCCGGGGGAATGATTTCCCGCCCCAAAAGGATCGCCACCAGCTCACGCCGCGGTGAAAGGATCTCATCAGCCATTGTCCTGCTCCTTGCCGGAGAAGAAGGCCTTGCTGATCAGCTTGATCCGCTCGGCCAGGGCGAGTGCCTCCCGCTGGACGGCCAGATAGGCGGCCCGGTCCGCGGTCATGAGCAGTTCCAGGAACTCCCTTGTTGTATTGGCCCGCCCCTTGAACCCGAGATACGGATTTTCGACGGTCAACCAGGCCAAGAGCATGCCTTTCAGAATACGACTCGCGGTATCCTTATCCTCGTTGGCTGCCAGCCGTGCCATGGTAACCACGAGCCCCTGGGACCTCAGGGTCACGGGCAGCCCCTGGGCCCTGGCTGTGACAGCCTTACAGTCATTCTCGCTCCAAGACCTTGCCCGCTCGAAAACGAACAGGCTTCGACTCCGCCCAAGATCAACCCCCCTGGCGCTCATGGCTTCCTCCCCGGTCTTCCGGAAACGTTCCACAGGCACAGGCCGTAGCCCACTGTCTCGTTGCCCCCGATCTGGATAAAGGGAAGATCTTTCCAGATGCCCAGAAACTTGCCGATGGGATCATCCACCCCGATATCGTGCTTCCCATCCGTGTCGTTTTGCATGTAAACTTGGCGGCGCTGGCCGATGAAGGAGATGAAAAGGCAATCCGACGGCAGGTACTCCTCGTACCAGAGATTGCCCGACTCGTCCCTGCCTTCGACCGGGTTGTACCATGTGTCGGTTGTCTTGCCGCCGGTAAGCTGGGTCCGCGCCACCACGGGGATCGTACGCTCCAGGAGATCGCTGAATTCAGCATCCGGCACTACCACAAGCCCTCTTTTCAGGCGCTCGGCCGTATCAGATTCAGCCTCCGGCAACAAAGCCGCCAGGGCAGCGGCAAATTCCGAAATCTCCTCGGCAAAGAGCACTTCCTTACCCGCGAAGCAAAGATCCTCGATCACCAGGGCCTTGCCGGCCATATCCTTCTCGCCCACATAGGCCCGCTCCGTCAGCCACTCGATTTGCGGTTTCGCCAGTTCCTCCCGCCCCAGGAGGCGGGCGTCCCGGACGAGTCTTTCGATAATCAGCGGGCAGGTGACATGCAGGAAGGGCCGGTTGAGGGAGCGTGCCGGCCAGGCGGCCAGGCGCCCCTCGGTAAAGGCAAGCCCCGCGGCTCTCAACGGTTTGGCGCTGTTGGACGAATCTTCCTGCCGATCGAGGGATGGTCCGAACAGGGCGGCAGTAAGTCTCTCCTCCACCTTGGTTGCCTCGAAATACTCCCTGGCTGCGCCTTTTAACGCGGTTGCGGGGA
Organism: Syntrophaceae bacterium; assembly: GCA_039680225.1. Classification (GTDB taxonomy): domain Bacteria; phylum Desulfobacterota; class Syntrophia; order Syntrophales; family UBA4778; genus JBDKTK01. The sequence continues at coordinate 4,421 of JBDKTK010000060.1, read as the reverse complement.
GCACCGGAAATCCGGTCGCCTCATCCCGGGCAACGGGAAGATCGACGCTGGCCGCGGTCTGTCCAATGCCGCAGTGGGTAGGGGTCAAGGTATAAATGGCGCACATCGCGCTATCCCGCCAGACCAGCCCAACCGTTTTCTTTTCGCCTTCAACCGTCATCGGCTGTGCTCCTTTCCATCGGGTTCGATTCCGACGAGGGTATGCCCGAAACCGAAGCATGCTTCATCCGGGTCCCCCATGGGATGGGCATCATTGAGTCTTTGGAGTGTTTGCCGGAGGAGGTCGTTGCCGGCTGTTTCGATCTCGATCAGCCAGGCGCTTCCGGGCGGTACGTAAGCATTATTCGGCCGCGAGTGCCCCCTCGCCGTATCCATGCCGCCCAGTACAATCGGAGATCCGGTGAGTGCGACCGTGCAGCGGATGGATATGCCTGGGGGCAATGCTCCACGGCGCAGAACAACACCGCCGGGCAGCATGGTTGCTCCGTTTTCGGCGCGTTGTCCCGGCTCGATGCGGACGGGAGTCAGAAGATAGAGCCAGTAGCGCCCCTTCCGGTCGTTTTGACCGGCCAAGTGCTTTCCGGCAAGAAGCTCGCGCCAGCATGATTTGAGCGGCGGCGGATCTTCGAAGGCGACAAGACGCGCTTTTTTGCCCGCACCGCCCACGCCCTGGCAAAGCGGTTTCGGCCCGAACCGTTCATCCATGTTGCCCGAGAACCTTCCCCAGAAACCACCGCCGCGAGCAAAACGAAGATGCTCCAGTACATAGAGCATCCCGTCCTCGCTGGTATTGCTTTGCCTGTCCAGGGCGATGCCCGGGTGGGGTTCGGTATCCTTGACGAACGGCGGGACCGCTGCGCTGCCCTTGTCCGGAAAATAGTCCGTCTCGCTGGCCAGGGCACGATACAGGGTTTCGCCGTCCACCCAACCGTCAAGGGTTCGATATTTACGCCGTTCCGGCAGCGGACCGAAAAGCGCCGCTGTTGGACCGTCAGGATTCCGGCAGTCCGGACGGTCGTCCATGGCCTGTTGATTCGAGGTAAGCAGCCGCCCCCGGATGAACCCGGGGCCGCTGTCCCGCCGGTAAAGAAAACGGGGAGCCGGAGACCAGGGATGCAGGACCTTCTGCCCGTCTTCATCATATTCGACGACGGCCGGCAACGGTCCTTTGATCTGCCACCCCGGTGGCAATCGATCCGAACTCCCCACCAGCGCCGCCCGTTCTTCCCTTTTTTCCCTGGACCAGTCATCCAGATCGAGGGGTGGTTCCACGGACCGAAGCAACTGGCTTCGCACCATCCCCTGGAAGGTCATTGGCGAAGGGGGAAACTGGGAACGGGCAAAGTGTGATTCCCCGGCATTGAAGGGTCTCGGCTCCCCGAAAAAAAGCGGTTCCATGGGTCGAATGAAGAAGTCGGTATCGATCCGCCTCATGCTTCCTCCCCATCGCCCGCGAGCATACGGGCTATCAGCAGGCCATCGGCGGCCCTGTCCAGGGTTCCGCCAGGCATCGCCTCCCCGAGTCTCAACCCTTGCTTCCACAGGAAGAGGGCATCTGCCCGAACTCCAGAAAGCTTCCCCGAATCACCAGCCTCTTCCTGAAAGAGTCCCTCGATCAAGGTGAGGCGATCTTTCTCTTCACCATCTCGAAGCTCATGAAGCAGGCGGCAGTGATTTCGCAGTTTGTACGGCAGCCGACCGGGAAGCGTACCTTTGCAGAATCCATCCACTACCCTCTGAAATAATTGGGCATTGGGTTCTGAACCGTTCTCGGATCGCCACGGCATGGCGAACTCGGTCTTCACACCGTTGCGCGAGAAGTGGCTCAGGCCGACGGCATTCCGCCCGGCAGCCCCCTTGGCCCACTTCTTCAGCATCTCCGCCGACTGCCGCAACAGCCCCGACAGCGGACTCTTGAAATGGCCGTAGGCGATCCCCGCGGAGAGGCTGTAGCCCTTGCCCGGCATGGTGAGAATCTCTGCTTCATTTGCCGCGGAGAGATCGAAACCATCCCCCTGAGGGTGAGGCTCGAAATCCTCCGGCGCGCCAAGGGGCAGGACGATGTCCCCATCCGTGTCTCGCGACCTGACCGGGATAAGAAATCGACGGCGGGCTTCTGTTTCGTCGTGATGGTGATCACCGCCCGGCTTACGCCAGCCCCAGGGGAGGCGGCCGGGCATGGTGTCAAGAATGAACGGGGCGGAGAAGAGCTGCTGGAGCCGCGCGGCCAGGAGCAGGGCATCTCCGGCCGGTGACATGGCCAGGATGTCGTCGCCGCCGCAGTAGATCAGCCGGCCGGAGAATTCCCGCTCCACAACCCAGGGCACGATGCGATGGCTGAATTCGGCCAGTGACCGGCTGATAAAGGCATGGAGAGAAGGTCCCATGAGGCGTTTGCTCTCCAGGAGATCGGGCCAGCCCGCCTGCCGGGTGATGCCGGCGGTAAGGAGCGAGCTTTTCTTATTCGATGAGGTCGCCTCGGGATGGATCACATCCCGCCAAGTGGTTTGAATGATCTCCGGATCGCCGAGGAGCAGCCGCCCCATATTATCCCCGTCCAGCCGAATGACAGCGATCCGGGTGCCGGGTTCCTCGATCTTTGCCTTGCGCGCTTTCCGGCGCAACTCTATAACGCTGTCCCGTAATTCCTCCAGGGCGTCGGCTTTTGCCCGCTCTCCCGGCTTTTCCGCCCGGCGGATCGAAATGCCGAGGGTTTCCGGAAAGAGTGACTGCTGGGTATCCAGCATCAAAAAGGGAGAGGCGGAACGATCCTTTTCCAATGCGGCAAGGCGGCTCAGGGAACGGGCAAAACCGGTGCGGGGCAACCCGGCCTGCCTGTAGTTCCGCACCACGGCATCGCGTTCGGCGGCAAGGTCCGGCCTGGTGCAGATCTTCTCCAGGAAGCCCTGGGCAGCCACCGTCGCCGTGGATGGGAACGGCACCCTGGGCTTGTCATCTTCGAATCCCAGTTCCTCCACGGGAACCCCATACCCGGCCCAGACCGGATTGATCCCGGTGAGTTCCCCCGATTCCCCGTCCACTCCCGCCTCCACCAGGAATCGCTTCATGGCGCAGACCCCGCACAGGCGGTCCTGCTGGAACGGATCCGGGTTGAGGCGTTTCTTTTGGTTGTCGTTCCCACTCTCCCAGAACGCGCGGGCGGCTTGACGGTGGCCATGGAGTTTATCCGGCCGGCCGTCGAGGTTATAGAGGGCCTGGCGGCGGCCGCATAGAGTACACTTTTCCCCGCTCTCGCCGAATATCCCCGCCTCGGACGATTGCTGCCCGCGCAGGGCATGGCGTGTCCGAAGCTGGTGATGAGTCAGGGCATAATCGAAGCCGCGCTCCATCTGGTGCACTGGAAGATTGGTGCGGGCGAATACCGACCGGGCCCGGCTGTAATGCACCCAGACATCCCCGGGTACAAAGGGCTTGAGCCTGCCCTCCCGTTCCACGATCTTCCGGCGGTCTTCTTCCAGTTCCTTCTGGGACACAGTTACGGGTCTTTCATGCTGGCAGGGTAGAGGGTCGGTCATGGTGAGGCTCTCGCAGTGTCTTATTTTCTCCATTTCCGACCATTTCACCGCACTCCACGTCGAGGACAGAACTTTTTCATGCTGCCGCTTCCAAATCGCGCGCCACTCTTCGTCCGGACCGGAGCCCTGAATTCCGGCAATCCACTTTTCCACGATGTTCGCCAATTTGAACCAGCGATCCCGTACCGCTGTCGCGGCTTCCCCGGCAAGTTCTTCCAGGGCGCGTAGATGGCTGTCCCCTGTCCTGCCGCCAAACGGGACCACGGCGGTGAATGTATTGGGCAGGACGGCCGCGTAGGTGGCGGGATTCTCCATCGAGCCGGGCAGGGCATCGGGATATTCCTCCTTCAGCCAGACGTCGGCACGTGGATTGGCGCGCAGATCCGGGTATATGATGCAGTCGGGACCGTATCGCTGGATAAGCGGCCCCATCGCATGCCAGATGATGTCCGAGAGCAGAAAGGACCCCATCCACAAATCCCTGGAAGTGTCGGCTTCCTCGATGAATCGACCCACCGGTCCGATCTCGTAGCGAAACAGCCAGGGGTCGCGCGATGTAGCATCCTTTTTCGCCCTGGTCATAAAGGCCAGGGCGCTGGTCACACGGCTGTGGTCCCAAATGGAGTGGTCCGGGCAGCGGCCGTCCGCCGGCATGGTCTGCCAGAGATGGCGGAAATTCGGGTCGCGATCTCCTTCGGAACCCTTTTGAGTCAGGAGATCACGCAGCTTCCGCCAGACTTTTATAAAAAGGACCTTGATTTCGGCGGGGCTGTTCCAGACTCTGGGGGCATTACCCTCTGTTGCACGCTCTTGCGCCAGGTCATCGATCACCCCATCCTCGAGGGCAAGCACCTCTTCCCTGATATCGACCCCCGCGACGTCCGC
>JBDKTK010000059.1:0-11873 GCA_039680225.1 Syntrophaceae bacterium | reverse complement strand
GCAGCGCCGCGCGGGTTAAACATGTTTTCTTGTCCAGGAGGATTTGTGCGACGGGGTGGCCGGGGCCGATGCCGGGCGATTCGACACATCCGCTTCCATCCGGCGTTGAGACGCACACCCCCCGGTCTTCGAAGGTGAGGAGCGACACAGCGGACACGTGCAGCGCGTCGTCTATGGATGTGATCAGGAGATTTTTTATCGCCTGCGCATTATGCAGGGTCCCGAGTTCGCGGCTTACCCGTTTGAGGGTCGCCTGGTAGTCGTATTTCCCTTTAAAAAAAATCCTGTTTATGGCGGCCTGGATCTTGTCCCTCAACGGCTGGAAAAATATTGCAAAGATCAGCGCGATTACCAGGGGCAGGAAAGGTGAATTGCCGGAGGCCGGTGCCGGGAGAAAAAATTGTGCGAGATAAATTACAAGCAGATAGAAGAAGGTAAGTATAAGTGTAAGCAGGAAATAAAGGATGCCTTTCCTGATGGCAGCATCAATGCCGATGAGATCGTATTTCATGATCCCGACTCCAAGGACAAGGGCCGGGATGAAACTGAAACTGCCGAAGGGGTAAAGTTCCGCCCCGGATATCGGGATATAGCTTGAAAATATGAGCAGGGCGCCGGTCCCCATCCCCAGGAAGACGTACTTTCTCCTGGTCCTTTCCTCGTTGTCCCCGGCTTTTCTCGTCCCCAGGTACAAAACAGCCAGGCAATAAAAGACCGTGACTCCCCCCGACAATGCGAACGCATGATAAACAGGGCCGCCCTGCAATATTCTCCCGTAATCATATTCCCTCATTGCAGGTATGAACACATCGGTCGGGATAAATACCAGGATTGCCATGGCGAAAAATAGCGATGCTTTCTCTATGCCCTTCCTTGAATTTATGTCGAGAAAGCTGTGCGTGAATTTAATGTATACAGGTATACTGAAAACGAAGAACACGTAGAAAATACGGTCAATCAGGAGGGCCGTTTCTTTGCTTTCCACAAGGGACACCAAGGCGACATCGAGATTGAGGATCCCGCTCATGAGGCACATGGCCGCAAAATAAAGGTTGGTTTGATTTCGCCTGGATCTCAGGAACGACAGCAGGCCAAGTGAGAAGAACGCCAGGAATCCGAGCAGCGGGGGAAACAGGTAAACAGGCGCATCATGCAGGCATGACAGTGCCATCCAGTCTCAGTTCGATATCAGATTGACGCGAGCTATATCAGTTGTGATGTATTCGGAATCAGGGCAGCCTAAAATACGAATACGGCGGCTGCGACTACCGTAGTGAACCCGCCGTTCTTGACAATCGTGGATTGCGTTACGTTGCGGGTGCGGACGATTTTTCCGCTGATCTTGAATATCTCTTTTTTCTCGTCCCAGCTCTCGTCGACGTTGAAGTCGATGCCCAGCGTTGATGCGAGCATGGCCGCGGCAAGGTCTTCCGCATAATCGCCGGCCTGTTTTTCAGTCTGGCCGAAGGCGTGGTGCTCGCTGATGTATCCGTAAGCCGATTTGTCGGCAGGTATGGCGCAGCCGACCGAGGACGCCAGGAGGCGCTTCGGCTCATTGCTGCAGCAGCGGCTCATGACGCAGAATGTTATGGCGCCGGGCACGAGTTCTTTGAGCCCCTGCGTCTTGGATATCATTTTACATCCCGGGGGGAAAATGCTCGAAACGGTGACCAGGTTGCATTTCTCTATTCCGGCATCCCTGAGCGCGCGCTCGAATGATTGAAGTTCATCTTTATGGGTCCCTACCCCTTTGGTGAAGAATATCTTTTTGGGAACATATATTTTCAATCTACTCCTCCTTAAAGCCTGATCCGGTCTGAGTCAGGTAGCCCATGATTCGGTAAATCAGCTTGGACGCAAGAAAATCAGGCGCAACGATTCCCGGAATGGGAGCAAGCTCTACTATATCAAATCCCCGGACATTGCAAGTCTGCGAAACTTCCCGGACAATGTCCAGGACATCGCCCCACAGAAGGCCTCCCGGCTCGGGCGTCCCCGTGGAGGGCATTATCGACGGGTCGAAAACGTCGAGGTCTATCGTGATATAAACATCCTTCTTCAGGCTGCCGGTTATCTTTTTTTTCGTATCAGCGTATATGAATTCACCGGGCGGGATGCTCACGACGGATGATGATTTCAGGAAATCGGCCTCTTCGGCGCTCATGCTCCGGATTCCCGCCTGGACGAGCGGGACAAGCTCGGAGATGCGCCTGCCGATGCAGGCGTGGCTGAACGGCGTGCCCTGGTACGAATTGCGCAAATCGGCGTGGGCGTCGAGGTGAAGAACGGATAATTCCGGATAGGCCCCGGCCGCAGCCCGGACGGCGCCCAAGGTGACGCTGTGATCGCCGCCCAAAAGGACTGGTATCTTGCCGCCATTAATGATGCCGGAGATTTCCTGCATTACGGCCTCGTTCATGTCTGCCGGGCCGGAGGCAATCGGCTCCACGGCCGGGAAGGTATGAATGCCGCAAAGGTAGGTTTCTTTTCCGAGCTCCTCGTCGTAGAGCTCCATATTGGCCGAGGCATCGAGGATGGCGGCCGGCCCGCGCCGCGCCCCTCCCTGGTAAGTGGAAGTCAGGTCATAAGGGACCGGGACCACGATAAATAAAGATTTGCCGTATTCTGTAAATTCTGGTGCCAGTCCGCCGAAATTCATGTTTCCCAATCCTTTATTCAGGCTGTTCAAAAATGCGCAGCTGCAAGACGCGCCAAAACCGGACCGCGAGACGTATATGGAAGAACCTTAAAATCCTCAGATGCGGTTTGCAGCGCAACGCAGCAGACGCCGTCCTTGCGGAGGCGGGATGAGCGTTTTTCAACAGCCTGCGGGGGGTATCTAACACATAAAGCCATGGCTGTCCAAATTTTTTTAGGTATGAGGGAGAATTATTAAGCGAAGTGAATTCAGTTACTTCCAGCACAACAGGTCGAACCTGCCGTTATCGTAGCTCAGGTAGCTGAAGTGGGTTATCCAGTCGCCGAGGGTGCAGAAAATCCTGTCTTTACCCTTGACAGGAAACCGCTTGAGAACGGGGATGTGGCAATGGCCCAGGATGACTGCATCGTAGCCTTCCTCCAGTTTCGACCGGCCGAAGCTTTCCATTTTCAGGGCCAGTTCCTCCCTGGACTCCGGAAAGCCTTTGCTCGCACTGGAACTCAATTCGGCCAGTTTCCAGCGCAGCCGGGGAGGGATCAGCTTTTGAAAGCCATAAAACAGTCCGCTCCTGAGCGCTTTTCTCAGGCACAGGTACTTGCGGTTTTCGGTATCGACCAGATCGCCGTGGGCGAGCAGCAGTCTTTTATCCTCCAGCCTGATATCGGCCCACTCGGGGTAGATTTCGACGCCTTGGCCGGCAAAATAATCTTTCAGGAAAAAATCATGGTTGCCTTCGAAGAGGCTCACTGCCGTTCCTGAAGATTTGAGGTCGAGCAGTTTTTCGACAAACGGGCGGAACTCCGGGAACATGCTGCGGTTGCTGCAAAACCAGAAATCGAAAAAATCGCCCAGGATGAAAAGGCGGTCAGCGCCCCTTATATGCTCCAGGAAATCCAGGAGCGGCCTGTATTGGGGCTCGGCACTGCTTTTTATATGGGTATCGGACAGGAATACGGCTTTCACTTGGGCCCGCTGATCTTTTCGACGAGGGAGCGCGAATTGCCGAACATGCTTTCGATTTCGGCCTCGTCCATTCCTGCCCCCTTTGCCACTTTCCTCGCCATTTCCAGGTCTATCAAGTCCCGCGGCGAGTGCGAATCCGTATTGAGGACGAGCCTGGCATTGTACTTGCGGGCGGTCTTCACAACATGGCCGTTTGTCAGGCTGTGGCCCTTCCTGGCCGTTACTTCCAGGAAAATGCCCCTTTCGGCCGCCAGGCGCGCCTCTTCTTCGGTGAGGAGCCCCGGGTGGGCAAGTATGTCGATCGGGGAATTCAAGGCAGCCAGGTTTGTACCGGCCACGACGGGTTCGACGATCGTTTCCCCGTGCACGATAACGATTGAGGCCCCCAGCGATCTCGCCTCGGCGGCAAGCTCCCTGATCTGCGCGGGGATGACATGGGTCAGCTCCACGCCCGGGATCATCTTTATCGGGCAGTTCCCGGCCATTTTGCGGCATACGTTTACTATACGCGGGATGATGAAATCGATATTGGAATGGTCCGCGTGATCGGTGATGGCAACGGCCTTGCAGCCGCGGGCCGCAGCCCGGCGGACCAGTTCCGCAGGGATAAGGTCGCCGTCGCTGAACACGGTATGTGTATGCAGGTCGATCATTTCAGCCCCCTCGCAAAAAGTGTACACTTTTAACAGATTTATAGAAAGATTTACAGCCATTTCCTTCTGTGTTAATTACCGTTGCGGGCAATCATGAAAAGAATTCTCAACACATACATAATCAAGGAGATCTCTTTTCCTTTTTCTATCTCCCTTCTGATCCTGACGTTCATCCTCCTGATCGGAAAGATCCTCCAGCTTATGGAGCTCATGGTCAATAAAGGCGTGAGCTTCCTGGCGATAACCAAGCTTATTCTCTATCTCATGCCGTCATTCCTCATATTCACCATACCCATTGCCCTGCTGATATCAATCCTGACCGCCCTCGGGAGGCTTTCCGCGGACAGCGAGATCGTCGTGATGAAGGCCTCGGGGGTCAGCCTCTACCAGATTGTCCAGCCCATTATCGCCCTGTCCCTGGCGGCTTCCCTGGTCACGGCCGCCCTGGGCATGTTCGTTGCGCCTTTCAGCAATCACGCTTCCAAGAGCCTGCTGTTCTCGATAATCCAGAACAAGGCGAGCGTGGGCATAAAGGAAAAGGTTTTCAATGACGATTTCAGCGGGCTGGTCATTTACGCGGAGAGGATACCGACCGACGGCGAATCCATGGAATCCGTTTTCATCTATGATACGCGCCTCACTTCAGAGCCCTCAACTATCCTGGCGCGCCGGGGCAAACTTTACTCCAACCCGCAATCCATGTCGGTCACGCTCAGGCTCGAAGACGGCAGCGTCCATTCCGTCAATGCATCCCTGGCAGCCTATAAAAAGACGGCGTTCAAATTATACGATATCCAGCTCGACATGGCTGCCGTAACTGCAAAGCCCGCGGGAAAATCCAAGGTGGAATTGAGCCTGAGGGAATTGGCCAGGATGAGAAAAACCATTGACAACCCGAAAGAGCGGAGGGAACTCACAACCGAATACCACAAGAAATTCGCGGTCCCGTTTGCCTGCCTGATATTCGGCGTGCTGGGGGTCCCGCTCGGCATAACGTCCCGCCGGTCGGGAAAATCGCGGGGGTTTTCGGTGGGGATCGGGGTTGTCCTGTTTTATTATGTCATGCAGCTCGCGGGCGATGCGCTGGGAGAGACCGGGCGGATTCCGCCGGTAATCGGGGCATGGGCGCCGAACATGGTTTTCCTTGCAGCCGCATTGATCACGTTTGTGATGGCCGCGAAGGAGATATCCCCGGGCCGGATTGTGCAGAGGACCAGGAGCATATTCAAATGACCATCCTGGACAAGTACATCAGTAAAGAGTTCTTCAGGATATTCTTCATGATGATAATATCGTTTATCGCCGTGTTCCTGATCGTGGACTTCTTCGGCAGGATCCGGATGTTCCTGAGCAACGGCGCCACCCTGGTCCAGATGGGCAAGTACTTCTTCTATTCGCTCCCGCAGATCATCGCCCAGGTCATCCCTGTCGCCGTGCTGCTCTCTTCGCTGCTGACATTCGGCATGCTGTCGCGCAACCTCGAAATCACGGCCATGAAGGCCAACGGCGTGAGCCTGCACCGCACGGCGGTGCCTGTCTTCATTATCGCCGTGTTCATCTCCCTTTTCAGTTTCTTTTTCAACGAGGTAGTGGTGCCCTACTCGAACCAGCAGGCCAAGCACATAAAACTGGTGGATGTCCAGAAGAAGAAACAGGGCGGGAGTTTCAAGCAGAACCAGATCTGGTACAAAAGCAAAAATGCCATCTATAATTTCGGCTTTTATGATTATGAGCGCAACGTGATCCAGGGGATCACGATCAACTATTTCGACCAGAATTTCGGACTGGAAAAACGCATCGACGCCAGGGAGGCGAGATGGACCGGCAATGGCTGGATCTTTACGAATGTAATGATCACGTCCTTCCCCGAAGGGATGCCCTCGATTAACAGGGTTGGTTCGACGTCGCTGGATATTTCCGAAACCCCGGCCGACTTCACAGCCGTGCAGAAGAAAGCCGACGAGATGGGTTATCTCGAATTGAGGGACTACATAAAAAAGATCAGGTCCGAGGGATATGACGCGAGCCTTTATATAACCGACCTGCACGGCAAAATCGCCTTTATCGTGGTTAACCTTATCCTTGTCGTGCTGGGCATTTCATTTTCCCTGCGCACGGAAAGGAGCGGCGGGATTGCGGCCAGCTTCGGGGCCGGGATTATCCTGGGTTTTTCCTACTGGATAGTATTTGCCTTTGGGTTATCGCTGGGGCGCTCCGGGACGCTGCCCCCCTTCCTGGCGGCCTGGACAGCCAATATCCTCTTCACGGCAGCCTCGGTGTTAATGATATTCAAGGTGAGAACATAAAACATCCGGTCATTGAGCCTGTCGAAATGACCCTCCTCTTATCCCCTGCGCATCGTTCGCTCATTTCGACAGGCTCAATGAGCGTTTTACGCATGAAAAAAGGCGGGCATGAGGCCCGCCTTTTAATCTGAAATCTCAAATTTGAAATCTGAAATCTATTATCAGGTCCCCATTTCCCAGGAGTGCAGGTATTTGTCCTGCTCGGCCGTGAGCTTGTCGATTTTCACGCCCAGGGATAGCAGTTTGAGCCGGGCGATTTCCTTGTCCAGGACTTCCGGGACGCTGTAGACCTGCTTGTCAAGTTTGCCGGAATTCTTCGCCAGGTATTCGGCGGAGAGCGCCTGGTTGGCAAAGCTCATGTCCATAACGCTTGAGGGGTGGCCCTCGGCGGCGGCGAGGTTGATAAGCCTGCCTTCTCCGAGCACATAAATCTTTTTCCCGCTTTTCAACGCATACTCCTAGTTATAATCCCTGATCCTCCTCACCTTGCGGGTCTCCTTTTTCAGGCCCGGGAGGTCCAGCTCTACATTGAAATGGCCGGAATTGGCGACTATCGCGCCGTCTTTCATCTTCAGGAAGTGCTCCTTCCTGATCACGTTGATGTCGCCCGTCAGGGTGCAGAAGAAATCTCCCACGGCCGCCGCATCGGCTATCGGCATAACGCTGTAGCCGTCCATAACGGCCTCCAGGGCGCGCAGGGGGTTCACTTCCGTAACGATGACATTCGCCCCCATTCCCGAAGCACGCATCGCCACGCCTTTGGCGCACCAACCGTAGCCGCACACGACAAACGATGATCCCGCAATGAGCCTGTTCGTCGCCCGGATAATACCGTCGAGCGTGCTCTGCCCCGTTCCGTACCTGTTGTCAAACAGGTGCTTCGTAAGGGCGTCATTTACGGCGATAACCGGGAAGCGCAGGACGCCTTTCTCCGCCATTGCCTTGAGGCGGATGACCCCGGTGGTGGTCTCTTCCGTGCCGCCGAGGATACCCGTGACGAGGTCGGTCCGGTCGGAGTGCAGGGCGCTGACCAGGTCGGCGCCGTCATCCATCGTCATGGCCGGCCGGAAATTGAGGACGGAGTTGATGTGCTTGTAGTATGTCTTCGTATTCTCCCCTTTGATGGCGTAAACGGGTATGCCGCAGTGCTTGACGAGATACGCCGCCACATAGTCCTGGGTGCTCAGGGGGTTGGAGGCGCACAGCGAAAGCTGCGCCCCGCCCGCCTTGAGCGTTTCCATGAGGCTCGCGGTTTCCGTCGTCACGTGGAGGCACGCCCCCAGCCTGATCCCCTTCAGGGGTTTTTCCTTTTTGAACCTTTCCTTGATTATGTTGAGGACGGGCATGCTGCGATTGGCCCACTCCACGCTGAGCTTGCCTTCATCGGCAAGCTTGATGTCCTTTATATCGAAATTCACTTTTGCTGCGGAACGGCTCACAATCCTGCCTCCTTCTTGACTTCCTTGACCTTGTCGGTCTTCTCCCAGGGATACTTGTCCATGAAGAGCGTCTTCGGGATCTTCCGGTAAATGTCCGGGCTAAGCAGGCCGAACCCTTCTATCATGCCCCTCGGGGTCAGGTCGAAGACCCTTTCGATCAGATGGGCGATTTTAATATCGGGAAGTTTTCCGGTTCCGAAGGTATTGACGTAAATCGACATCGGCTTTGCTATTCCAATCGCATAGGAAAGCTGGATCGAACATTTCTTTGCCAGGCCGGCGGCCACGATGTTCTTGGCTGCATGACGGGCGCCGAACGCAGCGGAGCAGTCCACTTTTTCCGGGGACTTGTTCACGACGGAGCCGCCTCCGACCTGCGCTCCCGGGTAGCCGCCGTAGAATTGAACGACCAGCTTCCTTCCCGTAACGCCTGAATCGGCGGCGCTGCAGGAATAAACGGAACGCCACTCGCCGGTGGGGTTGAAGAGGAACTCTGTTTTTTTGGTCGCCCATTCGCCCATGGATGCGAACGCAAGCTTTTTGGCCTCGGCTTCGATGCCGCGTTTGCCCAGTCTCCCGGTGCAGCGGTAATCCACGGCATTCGACATCAGGACCTTGGAAAGCCTTTTGGGCCGTCCGGTTGTATCGTCGTAATCGATCGTGACCTGGCCTTTGCCGTCCGGGGCGAAAAACGGGATGCCGCAGTCTTCGAAGGCCCTCATCATCTTATTCACAAGCACGAACGTGAGGGGGAGCAGTTCCGGGGTCTCGTCGCAGGCATAGCCGTACATGATCCCCTGGTCGCCGGCGCCGATCTCCTTGTGGGCGCCGAGGTCCGCCCTGGTCCCTATATTGATGTCGGGGGATTGGGGGATTATGGCGTTAAGGACGCCCATCGAAGAGCCGTCAAGGCCGAGGGCATAATCGTTGTAGCCGATGCCCATGACTGTTTCCCGGACGATTTTCTCCGTGTCCACCCAGACACGCGTGGACACCTCGCCGCCGACTATGCAGAAGCCCTTGCCGACGAAGACCTCAAGCCCGCAATGGGGCATGGTGTCGATTGTCATCCCTTTCCTGAGTTCTCTCTCGATAATAGTCGCGATGACGTTGGCCGCGATGCAGTCGGCCACGGTATCAGGATGGCCTATCTTGATTGATTCGGAAGTAATCAGCATTTGATATTAGTCTCCTTTCCTGTTTCCTTGCTTTCATTTATATTTTTCTGCGGCCCGACAAGTCCGCTGGAAATAATGATCTTGATAGCCTCTTCCACGGTCATCTCCATATGGATTACTTCCCTCTCGGGCATGATCAGGTAATACCCGGAAGTCGGGTTAGGGGTCGTCGGGACAAAAACATTTATGCAGCTGTCCTGAGTTTTTTGGTCGGCTTCCCCCTGCGTATCTCCCGTTACAAAGCCTAAAGTATATACCCCCTTTCGGGGAAATTCCACCAGAACGACGCCCCGGAAATGCCGGGATTTGTCGCTGAAGAGCGAATCCACGACCTGCTTGGTGGGCTGATAGATGCTCCGGAACAAGGGGATTTGGTTCAACAGTTTGTCCCCCGCCTTAAGGAGCTTTCCCCCTATATAGCTTTCCGTAACCAATCCCGTGATGAATATTACGAGGAACGTGAATATCACACCCAGGCCGGGGATATGGAACCCGAGCAGGCGGTCCGGGTGGATCCGTTCCGGGATTACGTTAAGGAAATTGTCAACGATCCCGAGAAGGAAAAAGAAAATATATATCGAAATTATTATGGGAATAATGGCAACGATGCCGGTGAGGAATATTTTCTTTATTTTCGTTCGCATCGGGTGTTCCGGGATTTCTAACAAAGTTCAGGCCTATTTTCAATTTAAATAAAAAGAGCGAAGCCATGCCTCGCTCTTAGCATCTATTCTTTTCCGGTCTTTTCCGGATGGATTACTTCTTTTTGATCTTATTTTCTTTGTCCACGTAAACACACTTGGCGGCCCATTTCCGGGCTGCCTCATCATCCACGACGACATAACTGGCAATGATTATGATATCGCCCCGGGAGGCCTTCCTGGCGGCCGCGCCGTTGAGGCAAATGACCCCGGAATTCTTCCTGCCCTTTATGACATAAGTTGAAAACCTCTCTCCGTTGGACACATTGTATATATTGACCTTCTCGTAAGGAAGGAGGTCCGCCGCCTCCATCAGTTTCTCGTCTATCGAGATGCTGCCCTCGTAGTCGAGTTCAGCGCCGGTGACGGTCACCCTGTGTATCTTCGATTTTAGCATGAACCGCTGCATCTTAACACCTCGCCGGAAATAAGCTACGGTTTAATATCAAGTTCCTCGCCGAAAACATAATTGTCGATAAGCCTGGCCACGCCCACCCTGACCGCCAGGGCCATGACCGACTCGCCTTTCATGTAATCGACGTCTTTCATCGTATTGGTATCGCAAATCTGAACGTAATCTATTTTTGTGTGGGGCTTGGCCTCAATGATCTTTTTGACTTCGCTTATGATCTTCGCCGCGTCCCTTTCGCCCTTCTCGTACATGCCCTTGGCGTGCAGCAGCGAGCGGCTCAGGGTCAGCGCCGATTCCCGCTCCCCGGGTTTCAGGTAGATGTTCCGGGAACTCATGGCCAGTCCGTCCGGTTCCCTGAAAGTGGACAGGCCCACGATCTCGAGGTCCATGTTGAGGTCTTTCACCATGCGCTTGATCGTCACGAGCTGCTGGAAATCCTTCTTCCCGAAGATGGAGACGTGCGGCTTGACCATGTTGAACAGCTTGCAGCAGACGGTCGCCACGCCCCGGAAATGGCCCGGCCGCGACAGGCCGCAGAGGTTGCCGGTGACTTCCTCGACGGTCACATAGGTCTGGTAGTATTCCGGGTACATCTCCTCGTTGGAGGGGTAAAAGATCACATCCACCCCGACCTTCTCGCAAAGCGCCTGGTCCCGCTCAAAATCACGGGGATATTTCGCCAGGTCCTCATTGGGGCCGAACTGGGTGGGATTAACGTAAATGCTGGTCACCAGGCAGTCGCCCCTGCGTCTGCCCTCTTCCATCAGGCTCAAATGGCCCTGGTGCAGGTAGCCCATGGTGGGAACGAACGAAATGATCTTTCCCGAGTTCCGCACGGAATCGGAAAAGCCCTGCATCTCTTTAACGCTGCCGATTACCTTCATAAGCTCCTCGCATGACCCTCATTCCTGATTCTCCCCTTCCCCTCGCGGGAGCGGGCCGGGGTGGGGGCAAAAAAAAACCTGCCGGGGACGGCAGGCTCATAGCTTCCATAATGACCTTCCGTCCCGGTCCTGTAAGGGATCCAGGCGGCGTCAAATTGCCTATCAGAATTTCCGATATCTTGTCAAGACAATATTGCTATGGAATACGGGATATTTCATTGCTCAAAATCCCGAATTCCTCCGGTTTCAGGGACTCGGCCCTGCGTTTCCCGTCTATACCGATATCATTCAGGATTTTTTCAATCATTCCCGATTCATTGAAACGGGAGATTTTAAGGTTGTTCAGGAGGGTCTTGCGCCGCTGGGCAAAAGAGGCTCTGACCAGTTCCCGGAATAACTCGGGATTTTGCAGGTCGACGAGCGGCCTGTCCCTGAAGGTTATCTTTATAACAGCCGAGTCGACCTTCGGCCGGGGGTAGAAGCACCCGGGAGGCACGACGAGTTCGCGCCTGATGCTCGCATACATTGAAACAATCACGGATACGATTCCGTAGTTCTTCGACCCCGGGGCGGCGGCAATCCTTTCGGCAACCTCCTTCTGGAACATGAGGACCGCAGTCGAGATAAACTGCCGGAAATCCAGGAGGCGGAACACTATTGCGGAGGAAATGTTATAAG
>JBDKTK010000058.1:0-1963 GCA_039680225.1 Syntrophaceae bacterium | reverse complement strand
TTTCAAGCAGAGCCTTTATTATGAGAAAGAAACTTGTTAAAAATCTCCACCCGATTTGTTTTTATACGAATCTTGATATCACCAATAGTATCACTTTTCAAGCGTTATTTTAAAATTTTTGTCAATCAAGACAATTTCGACAGATTATTTGTATGCATTTTGCCTGCAAAAGAGGGGTAATTTGGTGAGATTTGAAGAGGTATGAAAAAAGGGGCTCCGGCATAACTCCCGGAAACCCCTGAAATTTCTGGTACGCCCACTTGGGCTCGAACCAAGGGCCTTCGGATTCGTAGTCCGACGCTCTATCCAGCTGAGCTATGGGCGCACTGATTGGAAAGAGAACGGTATTTTAAAGATTTTGGCAAATAAGTCAACCAAATTCACCCTGTAAATTCCTTCCCGCTCCTTTCAGAAAAGGGGAGAGTCAATTGAGGCGCCCTCACCCCTGCCCTCTCCCAATGAAAGTTCGTTTCGACAGGCTCAACGAGCGACGTTCCTACCGGTTCAGCAGCAGCGGGAACTGCGGGAGGTTGCGGTTCAGCTTGTCGCCTTCGTACAGGACCTGCTCCAGGAACAGGCCCGAGGGCGGCGCGGTGTATCGCGCGGGCAGTTCGGAGGGGCCGTTCAGCAGGTTTTCGACATCTTCGCGGGTGAGGTTGCCCCTGCCCACTTCCACAAGGATACCGACCATCCTGCGGGCCATGCGCCACAGGAAGTGCGAAGCGGCCACGCGGAACACGATCAGGTCGCCGATTTCGTGAAGTTCCACGGCGTCCACCTGGACGGTTGTGGAAGAGCCCTTGTCGATGCGTTTGTCCGCGAATGATGCATAATCGTGGAAGCCGCGGAAAATGCCGCAGGCCTGGCCCATATTCCTCAAGTCCAGCGCGTCCCTGATCCACCAGACATACCTCTTTGCAAATGCCGTGCGGCGTTTGGAGATGATATAGACATAGCTCCTGTTTTTTGCATTGAGGCGCGCGTGGAAGCGGGGATTGGCGGATTCCACCGTAAGGACGTTTATGTTGGCCGGCAGATTGTCATTGAACCCGAACAGGATCTTCTGAGGGTCCAGCTTTTTCGAGCATTCCAGGTGGGCGACCTGGGCGAGAGCGTGGACGCCCGCGTCCGTGCGGCCCGCTCCCTGGATGTCGGCATCGGGGCCGAAGAGCTTGCGGGCAACCTCTAACAGCGTGCCCTGGATGGTTCGGGCATTCTTCTGCATCTGCCAGCCGCTGTAACGCGTTCCATCGTATTCGAGAGTAATTTTATATCTCATGATGTCCTTCTTATGATGATTAACTCAGATCGAAAAAAAGACAGATCCTTCGCTTCGTTCGGGATGACAGATATTGGAATCTGCTTCGGTTTTGGAAAGCCGCGGGACTCGCCGGGAAAAAAAATGGCGGAGAGAGCGGGATTCGAACCCGCGGTACACCTTTTATGGGCGTACAATCGCTTAGCAGGCGATCGCTTTCGGCCACTCAGCCATCTCTCCGCGATCCTTCGCGCCGGCCCTGTTCGGGGCCGCGCATTTTGAACTGAATAGAACTGGCGGAGGTAGCAGGATTCGAACCCGCGAGCCTTTCGACTTGCGGTTTTCAAGACCGCCGCCTTAGACCACTCGGCCATCCCTCCGCATTGAACGGAAATGCTATCCCGCAGCAGTTATTCTGTCAATCCCTTTCATGTACGGGCGCAATGCCTCGGGGATAATGACGCTCCCGTCCTTCTGCTGGTAATTCTCGAGCACGGCTACGAGGGTCCGGCCGACCGCAAGCCCGGAGCCGTTGAGGGTATGGACGAAATCAACCTTACCGTTTTCACGGCGGAACCTGATTCCCGCCCTTCTGGCCTGAAAGTCTTCAAAGTTGC
This sequence comes from Syntrophaceae bacterium, assembly GCA_039680225.1. GTDB lineage: Bacteria > Desulfobacterota > Syntrophia > Syntrophales > UBA4778 > JBDKTK01. The sequence goes on along the minus strand of JBDKTK010000058.1, from coordinate 88 downwards.
TGCAGGAGGATATTTCCCTGTACGTGTCCTGGCCCGGCAGCCACGCCTCGAGATCGTATGTCTTTGAGGAGGAGAAGCCAAGGTCGCC
>JBDKTK010000057.1:0-11308 GCA_039680225.1 Syntrophaceae bacterium | reverse complement strand
ATTCGCATTACCGCGGTCAATTCGAGCCTTGACCAGCTCAGGGACGATAATCTTAGCGGCTGCACATCACCGCCCGTTGAGCTTGCCGAAACGGGCATGGAACGAGGTATAAATTGAGGATCACCCGACAGGCCCGGTGATCGTTTATTGAAGGGCTTACTCTTCCCCGGGTATCTTCAGCTTTTTCCCTGCCAGGAGCGGGTCTTTCATTTTCATGCTGTTGAGCTTGAGGAGGGCGGCAATGGTAGTGTTATTCTTCGCGGCTATTTTTTCCAGCGTGTCCCCTTTCCTGACCACGTAGGATGAATAATCGCTTTTGGCCTTCTTCTTGGCTTTTCCGGATTTCGCTGCCTCATTTTTGGCTGCCGGCGATTCTTTCTCCGGCTCGGGGTCGGCGGAAATCCTTATCCTGCGCCCGGCGTGAAGGGAGCCGCCTTTCTTCATGTTGTTCAATTTCATCAACGCCGGAATTGTCGTGTTGTTCCGTAAAGCGATTTTTTCAAGGGTGTCGCCCCTCTTGACGACGTAGTGGGTCTCCGCGGCTTTTTCTTTCTTACCCGTTTGCGGTTCCGAAGCCTCTTCTTCGGCTTCTGCCTTCGGCTTTGTCTTTTTTGAAGCCGCCGCCTCGGCTTTAGCTGCCGGCGCTTTCGGCTCCAGGGCTTTTGCAGTCCGCGTCTCACCCGATACTTTCAGCTTGCGGCCGATAACCAGCGGGTCGTTCATTTTCATGTTATTCATTTTCAGCAGGGCCGGGATTGTCGTATTGAACCTGATCGCTATTTTCGAGAGTTTGTCGCCCCTCTTGACCGTGTAAAACCTTTCGACGGTTCGCTCTTTCTTCTTCGGCGTTTCCGCCGCCTCGGCCTGCGGGCTTTCTCCCGAGGGGATCTTTATTCCTTTATTGACGTACAGAGGCCCCCTGGATTTCATGTCGTTCGCCTTAAGCAGCTCGGCCACTGTGGTATTGTTCCGGCGGGCAATCCTGTCGAGACTGTCGCCGCGTTTGACCGTATAGTACGAGAATCCTTTCTTTACGGCTTTCTTCGGCGGCGGTTCCTTTGCCTTTCCCGGCGCCGCTGATGTTCCGGCCGCAGCCTGTTCCGGTTCATCGACAATGGGCAGCTCGGGCCCGGCAGCCTTTTCCTCTTCTTTTGCGGCCGGGCTTTCCGGCGCGGCGGCCATCGTCCCGACGGGTGCAGAGGAAGGCTTCTTTGCGGGAGTTGTCCCGGCCATCACCGCCGGATGCATGCCGTTCTCATCCCGCTCGGAGAGGAAATCCACTATGGACTCGCCAATCGCGTGGGCCAGCTTCTTCTGGAAATTCTGGTCCTTCAGAAGTTGTTCCTCGACGGGATTGGAGATGTACGCAGTCTCGACGAGCACTGACGGGATGTGGGGGAGCTTGAGGACCCGGAATTGCGCCTCCTGTATCCTTTTGAATTTCAATTTATTCACATCGCTCAGGTTGCTCAGGACTATGGAACCCAGGGTCCTGGACATGTTGATCGTCTCTGTCTGGATCATGTTGAGCATGATCACGTCTGATTCCTCGCTGCCCGCCGCCTCGTTTTCAGTGCCTCCCACTATGTCCGCAAGGTTTTCATTCCTCGCCAGGATCTTCGCGGCTTCGCTGCTCGCCCCCGAAGTCGACAGGCAGTACACCGACCCGCCCCGGGCGGTCCTGTTGCGGGCCGCATCGGCATGAATGCTGACGAAGAGGTCGGCCCCGTACTCGCGGGCTATCTGCAGCCTTTTTTTGAACGAGGGATTGTAGTCGCCGTTGCGGGTCAGGAAGTACCTGTAGCCTTCCCTTTTGTTCAGGTCTGATTCCAGCTTCTTCGAGATCTGCAGGACGACATCTTTTTCCCTCGTCTTTTTCCTGCCCATCGCCCCCGGGTCTTCGCCCCCGTGCCCCGGATCGATGATCACAATCCTGACCTTGTCCTTGATTTTAGCCTTGATCTGCTTTCTCTTGTCGCTCTCTTTTTTCTCCAGTTCAGGGCTTGTCAGGTCGACGACGACGCGGTACGGCTTGTCCTGGATGGCTTTCAGTTTGAAGACTGCGGCATCGGCCCCGCTCGTGATGAGCAGGTCGATTCTCACATCGCCTTCGACTGCCTCCACGAGTATCTTGTCGACCCCCGGCTTGCCGACGGCCTTTTCGGCTGGGACGTCTTCCGAGAGCCCGCAATTCTTGAAGAGAATTGATAATTTCCGGGCCGACTTGTCGATTTTTATTTCGGCTTCTTCAGATGTGTCGATAACTATCCGGGTATGCTCCGGGGCCGCCCAATGACGTATTTTAATAATTTCTGGCGCGGCAAAAGCGCGGGAAGCGGCGAGCAAAAAAAAGAGGGCAACTATTATGGCTGCTGGTTTTCTCATAATCCGCAAAAGGTTTGAAGCAGCTTCTCAGTATCAGATTTGCCAAGAGATTACACGCAAAATATAATTGACATTCCATGTTTGAAGTGAGATTTTCCAGTCCGTTACTCTCAATATTATTGAAAAGGGACAGGAATGAGTATTTGCGAATTATTCGGGAAGGGCAGAAGGACGCTGTCGTTTGAGGTGTTCCCTCCCGTGCGGGAAGGCAACCTGGAAAAGCTTTTTACAGCCATTGGCGAAATCCGGAAGTTAAAACCCGATTTTATATCTGTCACGTACGGAGCGGGCGGGGGCACCAGGGACATGACCCTGGAGATTGCATCCACTGTGAAAAACAGGTTTAAGCAGGAAGTGCTTGCGCATCTGACCTGCGTCGGTTCGAAAAAGGAAGACATCGCCCGGATCCTCGATGATTTCAAAAGGGAAGGGATAGAAAACATAATGGCGCTGCGCGGAGACCCGCCCAGGGGGGAGACGCGCTTTCAGCGCACCGAGGGAGGATTCGGCTATGCCAATGAACTGGTGGACTTCATCCGGCAGAGAGATGATTTCTGCATAGGCGTCGCGGGATACCCGGAAGGCCATCCGGAAGCTCCCAGTCTTGAAGAGGACCTGAAAAACCTGAAACGCAAAGTGTCCGCCGGCGCGGATTTCATCATCACCCAGCTGTTCTTTGATAATCAGGATTTCTACAGGTTCCGGGACAAGGCGGCCGCGATCGGGATCAGCGTGCCGATCATCCCCGGGATTTTCCCGCTGCTCAGCTTTAAGCAGATCCCCAGGATAGTTTCCCTGGGAGGGGCCTCGATCCCCGCCGCTCTGGAAGGCAGGCTGCGGGACCTGGAAGACAGCCCGGAGGATTCGGAGAAGTTCGGGATCGATTACGCGATCGGGCAGTGCCGGGACCTCCTGGAGAACGGCGTTCCGGGTCTCCATATCTGCTGCATGAACAGGAGCCGCACGGCTATCGAAATAACTAATGCAGTAGGGGATTTCCGTTCGAGAGGCCTTTAGAAAAAGACAACTGCTGAAAAATATCGGGAAGTCTTTTCATTTTTGGTCTACAATGTTGAAAAATTTAAAATGATGCACGCACGATCCCTTTTGCAGGGGGCTGCGGCGGATTTTATAAAACTCAAAAAAAGGAGAGAAAAACATGGTAAAGAAAGATCTGATAGATGAAGTGACAAAAGTCGTCTGCAGCAGGAAGGAGGCGGACGCCGCCGTTAACGTTGTAATAGATACAATCAAGAAGGCGCTTAAAAAAGGGGACAAGGTCAGTATAACCGGATTCGGCACTTTCAGCGTGACGAAACGGGCCGCACGCACCGGCCGCAATCCCCAGACCGGCGAGGCAATGAAGATCAAGGCCAAGAAGGTCCCCAAGTTCACGCCGGGCAAGGAATTCAAGGACGTCGTCTGCGGAACGAGAAAGTAGTTAATAAGACCCTGCCGTCAATCCCTCCCGCCAGGGGAGGGAAGCGACTCTCCCTCTCCCTTGATGGGAGAAGGCCGGGGTGAGGGTGAATAAAACGGGCGGCCCTCCTGAGGGGGGGCCGCCCCGTCCCGAAATTTTTTTATTTCCGGGGCCGGTTCAAACCGGCCCGCTTTTTTAAGCCCCTCTTCTTCTTATCTTCAACCCTGCCGTTGACTTGGGACCGCTCATTATGTATTGTCCCCCAATCCGATTCATCGGCAATAAGCCTGATCAGCCCTTAAAGAAATGGGATATTTAAAACTCGCACTCGCCTGTGTCATATGGGGGATCGCCTGGCCGCTTGCCAGGTACTCCGTCGAGCACATCGGCCCTTTTATGACCGGCGGGTTCCGGTTCGCGCTCGCGTTCGTGTTTTTCCTGCCGTTCCTTTTTTACCCGAAACGGGTGAAGATCACCTTCAGGTCCGTACTGTACGTCATCCCCCTTGGCCTGACGGGCTTTTACATCAACAACCTCGTATCTTACCTCGGCCTGCAGTACACCACGGCCACTACCGCCTCGATCATCGTCATGAGCAACCCGCTGAACATCGCGGTGCTCTCATATATATTCCTTAAAGACAAGCTCAATGCCGCCGGGGCCGTATCGATAGGGCTGTCCATGGTCGGAGCTCTGACTGTTGTGGTCAAAGGAGACTTCATGGCGCTGCGGAATCTCGACGTGAACATCGGCAACGTGCTGGTGAGCATGAGCGCCGTGTGCTGGTCCACCTATTCCATCCTGATCAAGAAGTTTGAAAGCGAGGTCGGCTCTATCGAGAATATCACCTTCGGGACCCTGATAGCCACCCTGGGATTCCTGCCCTGGTGCTTCGAGCCGTTGCCCTCGTCCTCGTCCCCTGTAAGCCTTGCTCTTGCCGGGGCGATCCTGTTCCTTTCGGTTTGCAACACCAACCTGGCATTCTATTTCTGGAGCGAGGGGATCAGGGACGCCAACCCGAATGCAGCGGCCATATTCTTCGGCCTTATACCTTTGTCTGCGGCGATAGTGGAAAACAGGATTTACGGAGAGAGCCTGGCGACTTTCCACATCATAGGAGGCACGCTGATCTTCGTCGGCATAGTGCTGTTCATCTTCTCGAAGCGCAACGGGGTCAAGGCCGAAATCCCGCCGGAGACCTGATCGTGTTTCGCCTCCCGCCGGCGCCTGTATAGCAAGACGCTTTATTATCAATCAGTTGACAACGAACAATTCTTTAATATAATCTTGGCCATACCCGATTTATTAACGCTCTAACGGTATGGAAATGATTGCTGAGAGACGGCCCGTATTATTCTCCAGCTGGGACTTGCTTGCGGTTGGAAGCATTGCGGCCCTGGCCCTTTTTTATTTCCTGGTCCTGCCGGCGCTCCCCGATCCCGTCCCGACGCATTTCAACGCGGCCGGAAAAGCGGACGGCTGGACCTGCAAGGCATCCCTGCATTGGATTATCTTCGGGGCGCCCGTCATTGTCTGGGCGCTGTTCATCGTGATTGGGGCAGTCACTTCGGCGATCCCTCCGGACCCCGTAAAGGCCCGAATAGCATCCATGCAGCCCACCCGCGGTTTCGTTGTAACGGGTATTTCCCTGGTCATGGGGACGTGCCTGTTGATACCTTTCTTCGGATTGAAAATCCTCCATGCCGGCATAGCCGCCCTGTTTGCATGCATCGCCCTAGCCGTATATTTCACCCTGAGGGAGACGAAGGAACTCCTGGCCAATTTGCCTGAATCGGCAAATTACCGCTGGGGCGTATTCTATGCAAACGCGGAAGACAAGCGCCTGTGGGTGGAGAAGAGCTGCGGAGCGGGTATGACATTGAATTATGCCAGGCCCGCGGCATGGCTCATATCCCTGGGCTTTATCCTGGTCGCGGCCGTTGTGATCTTTGCAGTTATGATAAAATAGATTTTCCCCCTGGGTTCAGGATCCGATTTATAAAGGGAGCGACTATGCCATTCAAAGATTTCCAGCTGACCGATCTCGTGGACATGGATAACCATGAGGAGATATTGAACGAGGTCAAAATTATACTGTTGTCGATAAATCCGCAATTCGATTTCACCCGCGTGAACCAGGCTTATTCACTCGTTAACGCGCTTTTTAACGGCCGTTATCCGGGATTCAGGGAATGCAACACTATGTATCACGACCTCTTCCACACAAATGAAATCATGCTTGCAATGACCAGGCTGATTCATGGGGCCATTATAGAAGGGGTCAATTTAAGTGAAAAGCACATCAACCTCGGAGTGATCAGCGCCCTGATGCACGATACCGGATATATCCAGACGATAGACGACACTACCGGGACGGGCGCCAAGTACACGATGAGCCATATCCAGAGGAGCATAGATTTCACTGCCCGCATATACGGGGGCGACCCGTATTTTTCCGGCGACGGCAAGAACTTCAACGACATCCTGTTCTGCACCGGCTTGAATACCAAGGTCGGCGAAATTAAATTCCTGTCACCGCACGTACGGCTGCTCGGACAGATGCTGGGCACGGCCGAGCTCCTCGGACAAATGGCGGACCGCCATTACCTGGAAAAACTTCTCCATCTTTATCCTGAGTTTGTGGAGGGCAATGTCCCGGGATTCGAAAGCGAATTCGATCTGCTGAAAAAAACCACCGGCTTTTATCACCTGACCCAGAAGCGCTTTGCCAATGAACTGGGCGGGGCCAACCGTTATGCAGTCGCCCATTTCCGCGTGCGCTGGAACAGGGACGAGGACCTTTATGCCGAACAGATCCAGAGAAATATAGCTTACCTGGCGTGGGTGCTTGACACCTACCCGTCCGAGTACCGCAAGTTTTTCCGGAGAAAAGAAGGCAGTTCCGTAACCCGGCGAGGCATGGCCAATGCTGCAAAATGAAGATTAAAATGTGAAATCAAATCAGGTACAAAAAAAGCAGGGCTTTGCCGGCCCTGCTTTTTTTAATTTATTAATCGTAATTACCTATTTCCTTCTTCCCAATCCCGCAAGCCCGAGCAGTCCGAACCCGAGGAGCAGCATGGTTGAAGGCTCAGGGACGTTGGTCACCGAAATATTATCAAATTCAAAGGCGAAATTTGAACTGGACATTGCGAAGCTGTCAAATGAGGAAAGGCCCAGGAAATTGACGTAATGGTTGGAGCCGTAGGCAATCTGGTTGCCAAACAAATCCGTGTTTGTGACGACATCGGTTCCCGTAAAGGAAGCCACAACGGCATCGCCGTTGTAAAAAGTTATTGTATTGTAAGCATCAATTGAACCCCACCAGAGGCCGAAGTAATTATAGGAACCGCCCAGATAAAACCTTGCAGCACCTGAAGCCGCCCCATCCGGGTCCGGGACGGTGAAGTATTGTGATGCGTCCTTGTTGAGTCCGTCCACACCGCCCGGCGCGGAATACTTGCTGTCCACGCTCCCGCTTACCACCTGGCCGCTTCCCGACCATGCCCATACAAGGCTTGCACCGTCGAAATTCTCAACAGTAGCGAAATATGGCGAGGTATATTCGTTGCCGACAGCTGTGTAATTGTAATTGATGCTGAGCGCATGCGAGATTCCCGCCAGCCCGGCAACCAGTAAGAACGCGCTGATTATAACCAATAATTTTTTCATTTCTTTCTCCTGCTCCAGTTGAGTTTTCGTTCTGCAAATCCAATAAAGCAGATTCTGTGCCATTATCAGCAAAAACTTGTAACCTGCCGAAAATTCAAAATATTTAAAAAATGTGAAATAATCAGCCTTGGCCGGAGCGCCGGTCATGTGTAAAGAACCCCGACATTTCCCCCCTCACGTGAAACAGGGCGGCAGGCGCGAATACAATTTATTTTATCGAACCCAGGGTCGCCCTTGCTTCCTGCGCGTTCGAGAAATTCGGATTCAGTTTCAGGGCCTGATTCAGCTGCGCTTTGGCAAGGTTGAAATTATTGTCTTTATAATACGCCATTCCCAGGTGATATTTAATCATGGGATTGTTCGGGACTTTTTCATCAGCCTCCTTCAGGTAGGTGATGGCCGTTTTCGGCACATTCTTCTTGTAATAAATCCACCCCAGCGTATCGGAAACATGCGGGTCGTTCGGCACTTTTTCCTTGGCCTTCTGCGCCAGGTCAAGCGCCACATCTATGTTGCCGCCCTTCTCGGCATACAAGTAAGCCAGGTTGTTCGCAGCAGGCGGGAAATAAGGCCTGATCTTCAGTATTTTTTCATAGTACTGCTTCGCGCTCTCGAAATTCTTTTCATTCTCATAGATCATGCCCAGCGCCATAAGGGCGGATATGGAGTTAGGGTCTTTCTGAAGGGTCGAGTTAAATTCGGCCTTGGCCTTTTCGTTCGCTTTCTGCCGCATATAGAAGTTTGCAAGGGATGCATGCAGGGCCGGAGCATCCGGGCTCATTTCAACAGACTTTTTCAGGTTGGCCTCCGCCTTGGGGATGTCCCCTGCGACTTCATAAACGCTTCCGAGCATGTTGTAGAATATGGAGTTCTGCGGCGCAGCCGCGATCTGCTTCTCTATCCTTTCCTCCGCCTTCCTGAAATCTTTTTTGCTTGCATACACCCCGGTTATCATCTGCAGCGGTTCGACGGCGTTGGGATTAAGGGTGAGCGCCTTCTCGAGCATTGCCAGGGCATCCTTCTCTTTTTTAGAGATCAGCAGGATGCGCCCGGTCTGGATGTATCCTACAGGGTTATTGGGGGCCATGGCGATGACTTGCTTGTATGCGGAAAGGGCGCCGCCCATGTTCTTTTTCCGAAGCTGCGCCTCGCCGATAACAATGTAAGCTTGAACAACTTTCGGATTGCTTTTCAAGATTGCGTGCGCTTCATCTATGGCCTGTCCGGCGCTTCCCTCCCTCAGGTACAGGTCGGCCAGGAGAAGCCGGGGGTCCGGCCATTTCGGGTTGAGCTTGGTGGCTTCGGCCAATTCAGCCTTGGCCTGCTGGTTGTTCCTGTTCCCTATCTGGGCGAGCGCCGAGTAGTAATGACCCATCGGGTCTTTCGGGTTTTCTTTCAAGTGCGCCTGGAAGATGTTCAACGCCTGGTCGAACTCGTTTTTGCCCAGCAGGATCCTGCCCTTCAGGAATATTCCTTCGGTGCTCTTCGGATTGAGTTTCAGGAGCTCTTCCGTTTTTGCGGATGCCTCGTCCACTTTCCCCTGCGCCAGGTAAAAACCCGCCAGGCGGGCGAGGACCACGGTGTTCTTTGGATTCTTGTCCGCTGCATCCTTCAGATATGCTTCGGCCTTGTCCTTCTTGCCCCAGGCCATGTAAAAATTGCTGATATGCAGAAGTATGACATGATTCTTGGGGGCCAATTCCTGGGCTTTGAGGAACTGTTTTTCAGCATCTTCGGGCCGGTTGAGGGCGCCATAGAAATTTCCCAAAGCCATGAAAACGTTTTCGTTATTCGGCCAGCGCTTTGTTACCTCGATGAATTCGCGTTCTGCATCTTCCTTTTTACCGGCCTGCATATAGAAGGTTGCGAGTTCCAGCCGCGGCCTGACAGCAGCTTCATTCGAGGCTATGGCAGCCTTGAACATCTGTTCGGCCTGGGCCAGGTCCTTTTTAAAGATATAAAGTTTGGCAAGGTGCAGGTAAGCTTCAGTCTTCTGGTCGCCTTCCGCCGCTTTCTTACCCTCCTCGATTGCCTTGTCAACGTTGCGTTCGGACATATAAATAGCGCTCATCAGCAGGTGCCCATGCGAACTGAACTGGTCCTTGGAGAGGATGAACTCGGCTTCTGAGAGCGCTCTCTTCTTGTCCCTGGAGAGCAGGTAAAGCGACCCCAGTTGGGCGCGCACCGGAAGGAAATCAGGGTTTATTTCCCTTGCTTTGGAGAACTCGGCATACGCCTCCCTTATCATTGCCAGCCTCAGGTAAGTCAACCCAAGCTTATGGCGCGCCTTGTGGTCGTTGGGGTCGAGTTGAACAACGTTTTTGTATTCGATAAGCGCTTCGCGCAGCTTGTTTTCTTCGAAATACTTTTCCGCCTTGCTCCAGTGCCTTTCTTTCTTTGCTTCCTTCGAGCAGGCAGGTAAGCAGATAACGACACAAATAAGCAAACCGATTAATAACAGGCATGCCTTCCATTTTTTCAAAGGATGCATTTAATTACCCCCTTGCTGGTTAGATTGTAAAAAAATTGTTAAGTAAATTCAGCTTCCTTGAACGCCAGTTCCAGAATAAATGTAAATAAATGCTAACAAAAACTAACAGGCTTATACAAACACAAATGAAATATATTAATCAATTTTATCAAACATTAGTTGTAAAAAAACTCGACAATTTGCCTTTTGTTTGGTAAGGTGTTTTCCACAAATAACACATTTCAATAAAAAGCTTAACAGAATTTTTGGTGATGCAAAGCACATTCTTATCAAACAGGGGCTCTATCCATGAAAAAGATGCTTGTACTCATGCTCATGCTGCTGTTCGTCCTTCCCTTCTCGTCATACGGTCAGGACAAATCCAAGGAAACCAAAAAAAGCGATTCAAGCCAGATAGCCGTTGATTCGGACCAGTATATCATCGGCCCCGAAGACGTCCTTTATATCCATATCTGGAAAGAAGAGGCAATGACTAAAACCGTCCCGGTCAGGATGGACGGGAATATATCCCTGCCTCTGCTCGATGACGTCAGGGCCGAAGGCCTCACCCCCCTGCAACTGAAAGAGGTCCTGATTAAGAAATTAAAAGAAAAGATCGAGAACCCGTCCGTTTCGGTAACGGTCATGGAGGCGAACAGCTTTAAAGTATTCGTTATCGGCGAAGTCAAGAACCCGGGGGTCGTGAGACTGAGAAGCAAGACCACCTTCCTCCAGCTGCTCACCATGGTGGGGGGACTCAATGAATGGGCGAACCAGAAGAAGATAATGGTGATCAGAAAAGAGAAGGATGCCGACAAACGGTTCTACATCAACTATAAAAAAGTCATAAACGGCGACGAGGCGGATATTGAGCTCCTGCGCGGCGACAGAATAGTGGTGCCGTAAAATGCAGACGAAATCCATCCTGAGATATTTCGCGGCCTTGTCCCTGGTTTTAATTTCACCCTTCACGTCCATAGCGGAAGATTGGACGACCAGGATTCACCCTTACATTTCAGTCGAACAGAAATACGACGACAACCTGAACCTGACCAAGGATAACAAGGTTGACGACTACATCACCATTGCCCGGCCGGGTATAAGCTTCAGCAACATGGACAAGACGGGGGGCATCTCTCTCGATTACAACCTGGGCTGGAACCAGTATTGGGACCACTCGGATTTTAATTACGTAAGCCATAACGGGAATCTTGATATTAAGTACATGACCCGGGAGCATTTCAATTTTTACCTGAAAGAGGTTTTCATCAGGTCCGACGAGCCCCGGGAACGCGAATACCTGGCGCCCTCGACAGTACCCAACGCCTATGTCCTCTCGACAGTCCAGGAGAGGTCCATAT
>JBDKTK010000056.1:0-18314 GCA_039680225.1 Syntrophaceae bacterium | reverse complement strand
GCCACCTTCGGATTCGCGGAATACGCCGCGGCCGGCGCGAGCAACTTCCCCTACTTCCAGCTCGGGGCCCTTGTGGTGGGCGGCCTCATAATTATCAGCCTCAAGCAGAAATACGACAAGATCTACTTGGGCGAGGCGGTCGGATCTTTTGCCCTTTACACCATCATGGTGTCGCTGTTCACGGCCCCGGTCGTCAACATGATCAAAGGGATGGTCGGTTAACCCAAAGGTAAGTACCTCCCGCCCCCTCACCCTCTCCCAGGGGGGCGGGAGCAGAATAAGGCCGGGAATAAGGCCGGGAATAAGGAAAGGAGGACAGGAAGATGATCACCGGAAGACGGAGCATATACGGCCAGTACGCGAGCATAATGATGATGAGCGCCTGGGGGATAGTGATGGTGGTCTGCTCCTTCGTGTTCCTCTACGTAGGCTACAAACTGGACAGGTTCTTCAACACCGAACCGAATTTCATGCTGGGGTTCTTCCTGCTGGGACTGATGCTCTGCATCGGAAGGCTCTACCAGGACGCCTGGCTGAGAAAAAAAGATATTTGAGATTTCAGATTTGAGATTTGAGATAAAAAAGCCCCGAACCTTCCGGTCCGGGGCTTTTCTTTTAAGATGTTTTTAATCTGAAATTTGAAATCTCAAATCTGAGGTTTTTCATAAGGTACGGACAGAGTCAAAATTTTTCATGGAACTTGGAGGGTTTCGGGCCTAACATCTTGACAGCGAGGTATTAAGGGCGTATTGCAGATAAAAATTTTCGAGGTGCTGCAAATGAAAATTCGGAAAGAAGGCTTTTGGGGGCTTTCCGCTGTTCTGCTTGCATCCCTGCTTTTCTTATTCTCCTGCTCTCCAATCAGCCAGTACAGCGTGGACATGCGTTATACCCCCGCTTTTGCGCCCGACCCGGTCGCGGCCAAGGACGTCGCAATCAAGCTGGCCGGGTTCAACGATTTAAGGAAAACTGAAGACCCGCTCGTTATCGGAAGGGTCGAAAGATTCGACGGCGCGAGGGTGCGAGTCTTTCCAAAATATAAAACAGCCGCCGACGCCGTAACGGAGGGGGTCAGGGCATATCTGGTCAAATCGGGCGCTTCAGTTCCCCCGGAAACCGAAAAGTGGGACCTCCGGGAAAGCACGATCAAGAAAGCCGACCGCGGCATTATGATCGGGGGCTCCATTGACGAACTGGAACTCATCTGCCGTGAAGAAATACCCGTCAGGAAATACGATGCCAGGATCAAGCTGACCTTTGTCGTTGCCGACCTCAGACAGGGCAGGATCATATACCGGACGTCCGCCGAGAGCAGCTCGAACATGGATTTCCTCCTTTTCTCGGAGGAGAAGATGCAGGAACAGGCCAACAGCATCCTGGCCGGCGCCATTGAAAGGATTTTCTTCAGCAGCGATATAAGGGGAAAGATAAATTCCGCCTGGCGCGACCAGCTGAATCCGCAGGCGGCTAAACCTGAAAAGAAGCTGCCCTCGGGCGAGGAGCCCTTTGTGAACCCGGAAGAAGAGGGGCCGATAATCAAAAAAAGCCCCATCGAGAGCAAGGATATAAATTAAATTTCACGGTAACTTCGGGCCGGAAGCTTTTCCGGCCCTTTCTTAATCAACAGAGTAAATATCCAACCCGTTGACCGCCTGCCGCTGCACTGCATTATCCATCTCGAGCTGCTCAAGGTGCACGTAGGTTTCGTTAAGCGCCAGGAACTTGTCAAAATCGGAAATGTCCGCTCCGAATAATTCGCCCGATACTTCGTACGCCGTCTTCGGCCCGGCCTTGACGGATGCCATTATCAGGCCCTTACGTTCTTCATGATGGGCCTTGATTTCCTCGATGCGCCGGTCCAGGTCGGGGAAGGGCCAACCATGGGCGGGGTAAACCATCGAGACGGGCAGGCCTTTAATTGCCTCGAGGGATCCAATGAAGCTCCCGAGGGGGTGGAACCACGGATTGGCGAGGTCGGGGCTCAGGTTCGGCGTTATGTGCGGCAGGATGTGGTCTCCCGAGAACAGAAGGCCCCGTTCGCGACAGAAGAACACGACCTGCCCTGCGCTGTGCCCCGGGGTGCTGATGACTTCCAGTTTAATCCCGTCCAGGTCGGCGACATCTCCCGGTTCCAGGAAGTTATCGGCTCTGAACGGCACGGTTGCCTGCCTGAACATCTTCAGGATGCCGGCGAACCTGCCGAACACCTCGTCCGGCATTCCCTCCCGCCGGTAAAAGGATTGCAGACGCTCGATCATGGGCTGGGGATCACTATTGGCCCTGTTATATTCGATCTCCCGCATGGATACCCTGGCGCCCGATATTTTCTGGACCGCCCCGGCGAGCCCGCAATGATCGGCATGGAAGTGGGTGATCAAAATCCTGTCGATATCGGAAACTTTCATCCCCATCCCGTCCAGGTTTTTTTCCAGGGCGGCGAAGACCCCCGGGAGGTCGGGCCCTGTGTCGATGAGAGACACGCGGCCTTTTCTCACATAAGCATAAATATTTACATGCTCCAGCCGGAAGGGCATGGGCAGGGTGATCATAAACATGTCTTCAGAAATTTCCCGTATCCCGACGTTCAATTCAAATCCTTTCTAATCTGATCATCCGTCACGTTACTGGACCGGCACATAGGAGACCCGCAGCTTCGTGCCGCACGATTTGCAGTAAATTGTCTTTCCTTCGGTAATGGCCTTGCCGCAAATCGTGCACCGCCGGAGGAGCTCGCTGCGGCACCATTTGCAGACAGTTTCCTCGAGGTCCGTTGTCGAATACGCGCATTCCGGACAGATCAGGTATTCGGTCATTATTGCGAACAACTCCATTCAAATTCGGCATAACAAGCTTGAACCTTAACAGCTAATGTATACTATCATCAACCGGGGAGAAAGATATGAAAATAAGGTTCAGGAAGGGCGATGCAGTCAAGCGGGGCGCCCTCCCGGGGCGAAACGGAGGGGATCGTAATTGAAGAGCTGACATGGGCGGAAAAAATTTGTTCAGAAGACCTTGTCACTAATCCTGAGAGATTATCTTTTTTCGTAAGTACGAATATCGCCGCAAAAAAGATCCATATTCTCATCAGCCGGAGTGCTGCGGATCACAATGGCATAGCTGCCTTCAAGCAATTTGCTCAATTTAACCGGGAGCCTCTTGGTAACTTTCCATTCATTATCAATTACTCTGTTCATAATGGTGGTTTCGTTCATCTCGTAAGCGGGCTTTTCCCCCAGTGACTTGCAGGTGCCGGGATATATATATGTGTAGATATGGACGGGTCGTGATATCCAATCCCTGGACATTCCTGTAATATAGATAATCACCTCGTTGATTTCACCCGATTCCACGAAAATGGCCTTGCCCAGCCCACCCGAGGTATAATTAGTGGTTTTAAGTTTTACCTCTAATGTTTTCCTGTTATCGGCAGAATATTCTTTCTTGAGATTGGCTGTACAGGAAAGCATAAAGGACAAAGTGATTGCCAGCATGGATAAACTGATATTTCTAATCACGTGGCCCCCCTTTCATTCTCCTGAATAAAAATATTTAAATATTATTCAGCAGAATTTGCAAATGGGCATTTCGGGGTTGTACGTTTTCAACTGTTTTTGGACAAATCATCTATAATCCATTCCTGCCCCTTTCCTTCGTGGAATCATATTTTTTTTTGTGCGTGTTCCACCTTCTGACCCTACCTTTTTGCTGTATTGGAACCAGTGTCAGTCAACTGCGAAGCAGCCCTTAGATCTTTTATGGAAAGCGCCAGATAAATCAATATGAAAACAAGGAAAGGAATCCCGACGATCACGCCATAGGTGATATTTTGCAGGTTCGATTTATGCCCGACAAATGGAAAGCTTATCCAGGACCACCATAGAATCACAAGCCAGTCTGCCAAAATGAAAAGTCCCATCCAGATGCGTCCTTTTAAAGTATCTGCCGTTATCTCCGGATTCAGCTTGCTTTTAAACATAATCATTACTCCTCCACAAGTTTCAACGGTTGGTCCGTTTTGAATTCACACCGCGGTCCTTTAACCTTTCTGACATCATCATCGGGAAAGGCGGTAAGAGGCGCTCCCGCAGGTTTTGCGGATGCCGGATATTGCTGATCGAATTTTGCGGGGAAGACATTATTAAAAGGCGCATACCTGTTATTCAGGAAAAGCTGAACAGGAACGCACAGGAGCGCTGTCACAACAATATAAACCGGGATGTAAGCGGTCGTGCGGAAATAAAATATTTTTCCAATTGTCCGCATGTCGGCGTTTGTCAGGTCTTTGGTATCTCGCCTGAATATAAAGCTCTCAAAACGCCGGATCCATGCAAAAGAGCCTTTTTCTATAACCGTGCGCTCATAAATCCCGGCGTAAAAGAACAGCATGGTAAACCAGCCGATATAATTGGTAATGGCAACCCCTCTCAAGTAGAACGCCGAGGTCGTCCACCTCCACCATTCATTGACAACACTAAGGGGATCGAGCATCATGTCCAGACTGATCATCATAATGGCGGCCATTGTCGCCTTTGTCCAGATGCCTGCATTCGGCAAAAGCCGGTCCGAAATGATAAATGCAGGCAGGGCAACAATGAACCAGCCCAGTCCCACGATGAGCGGTACAAAAAAGACCATCACGGACCAGCCGCTGTAGCCGGCGATAAGTTTTCCGCCCCAGCAGTAATAATTGGCATAGGCAAGGTAGTCGTATGACCCGGTCATAACAAACAGATTTTCAAGGACCAGAGTCCAGATGAGAGAACCCCAAAGGAAAATACTTGTTTTTTCCCGTCCCAGTGTTTTTGTTCCTGACCAGTATACCAGTACAATCAAAAGGAAATTCACGATTTCGAACATCCATGACTCAACTCTGTAAAAAGGGCCGAAATGCATCTTACTCTCCTTTTCTAATATTAATCCTTAAGCCGCAACTCCTGACAGCACAGCGCCACGATGTCGCTCAATCGGCAGAGTCCGGATTCAATGAATGGACGGCAGGGAGTGACATCATTAAAAAAGCCATGCGCAATTAACTAATGAGCCGTGTATAGACGCCAACGAATTGATGGAATCATCTGATACCATCATTTGATGTATGGTATATTGCATGATAGTTTTTGTCAAGAGAAGGAAGATCGCACTGATTGAAATGACAATAAACGCGCTCATTGAATTTGTTAGACGGCTGTGATGCGGATAAGCAGGGGAAAGAAATATTTTTTCAATTCCTCGTATCCAGCCCGAAGCCTTATCTGAAGAAGGCGCTTGGACGTACCCTCTCTGATCATATATAATGCCCGCGTAAAAATTATCTGAGGGAGGCGCCTATGAAATCTTTTCGCAAGGAACTGTGGTTCAATGTCCCTTCACGCCGGGCATTCGTGAACATAACCCCGCAAGTCGACCAATGTCTCAGGGAAAGCGGCATAACGGAGGGCCTCGTGCTTGTCAATGCCATGCATATCACCGCATCCGTTTTCATTAATGATGATGAGTCGGGGCTTCACCAGGATTATGAAAGATGGCTGGAGGGGCTTGCCCCTCACGAGCCCGTATCGCAATACCTTCATAACCGCACCGGCGAGGATAACGGCGACGCCCATCTGAAGCGCCAGGTCATGGGCCGCGAAGTGGTGGTCGCGGTCACGGGCGGCAGCCTGGACTTCGGCCCCTGGGAGCAGATCTTTTACGGCGAATTCGACGGCAGGAGAAAGAAGAGGGTCCTGGTTAAGATAATCGGTGAGTAGGGATGAAGCGGAAAGCAAACCCAAAACCTGGGGAGAACACAGCCGGTCCGCAAAAGGTGAGCCGAGGCGGCAAGGGCCGGGGAAAGAGTCTCAGCTGTTATGGAAAATACAATCATTACTGCCAGTTATATCTTATTCAGCTTGATTCATTGAGGCGTAATATTAGTTTACAGCTGGCCTTTGGCTGCATATTTTAACTTTCATAATTAATTCAATGACATACATTCATTTTAGTCAAATCCTGCCTCCCGGGGGCGTCGGATTCCTTTACAAAATCCATTTCCCCCTGACCCGCCGGCAACTCCTGTAGTCTAAATAATGCATTAACATTTCGCATACTTATATGCGGGTATCAGCTTCTGGCACACATAATGCTTTATCTAAGAGAAAATTAGATTGGTATTAATTGAAATTTAAATAGGAGGGTCTGAAAATGAAAAAGTTTTGTGCTCTGACAGTTGTTGCAGTTCTCCTTTTTGCCGCAACAAGTGTTTTCGCGGATTCGGTTCCGTACATCGCTTTGCAGATCTACGACGGAACAACTACGGAAACCTGGTACGCCGCGGCAGATTCAGCAATTCCCGGTTATTTGAATGGAAGCTTTAATTATAATGGATGGGTTGTCAATGCGACTGTAATGACATATCCCTTATATGGTTCCGTAGCTGTTCCAAGGATCGATTTGAATACGATTGCTACTGGTACAGGGACATTGACAGTTATGGCCTCTGTTGTGGGTTTTGAGTCTGTCAGCCCGGGTGCCTTTACTTTCGCCGTCGGCGGGACAACGAGCGGTACCGTGGATTTTGCAGCTTACTGGGATTACCTGCCGGGTGCTTTCTTTACCACAGCCAACGAGTTGTTTAATTCCGGCTGGTTGGATCCTGAAACATCTCAGTTTTCTTATGCGTATGCTGGTGCCATACCTGAAATCGCAACGGCTTATACCCTTATGGCCCAGATGACCTCCGGAATAACGAGCTTTGATATAGACTTCAGAGTTCCGGAACCGACTTCCCTCATCCTGCTCGGCCTGGGTCTGCTGGGAATTGCCGGGATCAGAAGGAAACACTAAATTACATTAAAATTTATTAAAAAGCAGGGCCCCAAGGCCCTGCTTTTTTTTGCCCTGAATATGGTTCCTGCCCCCTGAATCCGGCTATTTGAGGTTTGCAGCTGCGGCCTGGAGCCCAATGTCCTCCGGGCCGGCAGGCTCGATGACTATCCCGTGAGGGACGGGCATCCCCTTTTCATTCACGTGGACAAACGTGAGGAACCCGCTCAGAACGAGCTCGTCGTTGTGGGCGAAGACGATCTTAACGTTGGCCACGATGCGCGTTCGGCCGGTGAACACGACCTTGCTCTCGAACTTCAATATATTTTCGACATGTACGGGCTTGGAAAACACCATGCCGTGGATATTGACGCACACAACATTTTTCGGGGATGTCAGGCTGGCGGCCGCGATCAGCCCGGCCTCGACGAACCATTCCGCCGCGCGCCCGGCGAAAAGAGTCCCGTGATGGTTCAGGTCCTGCGACTTGATCTGCCTGTGGATTACAATGCTCTTTGTTTTCATAATTCCCTCCGGGAAAAGAAAAAGGCCGATTAAAAATCGGCCTTTTCAGGATAATGTAAAATTTATCAACCCACCACTTTTTCTTTGCGCAGTTTTTCAATCTCATCCTTGCCGTATCCGTAACGGAGCAAAAGCTCGTCAGTGTGCTCGCCGTGCATGGGCGCCAGCGCCCGCACGCTGCCGGGAGTGGCCGAGAGCTTCGGGAGGATGCCGATCTGCTTCACTTTCCCGACCTGCGGGTCGTCTATTTCAATTACCATATTGCGGGCCAGGACCTGCGGGTCCCTGAAGACCTCATCAATCGAGTAGACCTTGCCGACGGGGATATCTTTTTGGATCAGCAGGTCGAACCACTCGTCGCGGGTCTTTGTCCTGAATGTCTCTTCGAGGGACTTGCGGATCTCGCGGTCCCTTTGGTCCGGCGCCTTGAACGTGGTCCCGGCCATGCTCCAATGGGGTTCCATGTATTCCTCTTTGCCCAGCGCCCGGCAGAGGTTGTCCCAGAAGTGCGGTTCCAGGCAGCCGACGGAGAGATATTTCCCGTCTTTGGTCTCGTAGACCCCGTAGCAGGCCCAGTCGCCCGTGACCCACGAAGCGCCGCGCTTCAGGACGGAGCCGTTGCGGAAATAGTCCTGTGTGAACCAGCTTATCTGATGGAGCGCGCCTTCCATGTAAGTGTGGTCGATATACTGGCCTTTGCCCGTCAGGTCGCGAACGCGCAGCGCCAGAAGTATGCCGATTGTGCCGTAAAGGGACACCCCCGCGAAATCGGCGATGATATTCAGCGGGACGGAGGGCGGGCCCCCGGCAGGGCCGATCACTCCGAGCACCCCCGCCAGGGAAATATAATTGATATCGTGACCGGGATAGAGCCGGTAGGGACCGTCCTGCCCGTAACCGCTCAATGAGCAGTAAACAATCCCGGGATTTATTTTGCTTATTGCGTCGTAATCGATCCCCATGCGTTTGACGACGCCGGGGCGGTATCCCTCGATGACGACATCGGCATCTTTGGCCATTTTCAGAAACACATCCCGGCCCGCCCCGGAACGGAGATTAAGGCCGAGGCTTTTCTTATTGCGGTTCAGGGTAAAGAACGCAGTTTCCCGGCGCCTGTCCTCGCCTTTTACGGAATATCCCACCCCCTCGAAGGCAAGGGGCTCGGAAGGCTCAATCTTGATAACTTCGGCGCCCATATCGGCGAGGATCATGGTGCAAAGGGCGCCCGGCACGTAATTTGACAAGTCCAGCACTTTAATACCTTCTAACGGCAGCATATCCCCTCCTTTTGTATGCTAAGTTGATTTATTAAAACCTATATAAATTAAGGTTGCAAGGCATAATGTTGATAACATGTATGTTGAATAATTGTGAAGGTGCGTCGCCGGGAAGCTTTCGTGCGAACTTGGCCCTTGTTAAGCAACCCAAAATTGGATATTGTTCCCGATAATTTTCACCGGGGGTTTTTTGTATGGCGGAAGGCGAAAGCAAGACATTCAACTTGAACACATGGATTGCGCTGACCACGGCTTTGATGGCGGTTTTTGCGGCAATAACCACATTATATGTTGGAAAATATTCATCCCGCACGGTCCTCTTCCAGGCCCAGGAGACGGACCAGTGGGCGTATTACCAGGCCAAGAGCATCAAATCCTATCTGTATGAAGTCCAGAAACAGGAATTCGATATAGAATTGTCGGCCCAGCCGGGAATGCCGAAGGCGGCCCGCGAGAAAATGATCAAGGCCATGGAGAATTACGACAAGCAGATTTCAAGATATGAAGGTGAAAAGAATGAAATAAAAGCAAAAGCGGAGGAACTGGCCGGGAGCAAGGATGTTTCCTCGCACAAGGCGGGGAATTTCGGCTATGCCTTGATCTTCCTCCAGATAGCGATCATGCTGTCGTCGGTTGCGGCCCTTACAAAGAAGCCGTACCTGTGGTACCTGGGGTTGGCAACGACTTCCGGCTGGATATTTTTTTTCCTGGATGCGTTTTATCTGTTCTATTGAGATTAAGCAGTCGGCTCTAAAGTTTAAGGGGGCAGGGCAGGAGGGGATGCTTTGGATACCGCTAAAGAGGAAAATTCGACTAGTAACAACAACGGCAGGCGAAAAAAAATCGCCGTAATCTTTTTTGTCTTGCTGTTCGCCGCCGGGATCGGCGCCGTGCTCTTTTACATGGAGTACCAGAAGACCCATATTTCCACAGACGACGCTTTTGTGAGCGGCAGGGTCCATGCTGTTGCCTCCAAGGTTTACGGCACCGTGCAGGCCGTGCACTTCGACGATAACAAACCCGTTAAAAAGGGCGACCTGCTTGTCGAGATAGACCCTGCCGACCAGGACGTGAAAGTCCGCGAGTCCACCGCCATGCTGGAGGCGGAAAAATCAAAACTGGCCGAGACAAGGGACAGGATCGAGGTTGCGGACCGGCAGCTTGCGGAAGCCGGGCACCGGCTTGCCTCGGCCGGGGCCAACCTGAAGCTGCAGCTGAGCAATCTCAGGCAGGCGGAACTGGACCTGAAGCGGGCCGGGCAGCTGATCAGGAAGGAAGTCATTTCCCAGGACAGGATGGACAAGACAAAGACCGCTTACGACGTGGCCGTTGCCCAGGTCGAGGCGGCTCGCGAGCAGCTCAACCAGGCCCGGGCCTCGCTTGATACGCAGAAGGCGCTTGTCCGCCAGGTCAAGTCGTCGCTGGCCGCGCAGACTTCAATGGTCGGCCGCAGCGAGGCGTCTCTGAAAGCGGAGATGCTCAAGCAGGGATACACCAGAATCCACGCGCCCGTCGACGGTTACATAACCAGGAAGTCGGTCGAAGTCGGCAACCAGATCCAGCCCGGTCAGCCGCTCATGGCTGTCGTGCCGCTCGACGACACCTGGATCCTCGCCAATTACAAGGAAACCCAGCTATCCAGCGTGCGCCCCGGGCAGAAGGTCCGGATCGCGGTGGACACATATTCCGGCAAAACGTTCGAGGGCGTGGTCGACAGCATCATGGCCGGGACCGGCGCCGCCTTTTCCCTTTTCCCCCCGGAGAACGCCACCGGCAATTACGTAAAAATCGTGCAGCGTGTCCCCGTGAAGATCGTGCTTAAGAAGGGGACGGACCCGGACCATATCCTGAGGGTCGGGATGTCGGTGGTCCCGACAATCCTCGTGGAGAAATAATCCGCAATGCAGAGCAACAAGTGGCTCGTGGCAGTAACGGTCATGCTGCCCACGCTCATGGTCATCATCGATACGTCCGTTGTCAACGTGTCGCTCGATCACATCCGCGGCAGCCTCTCGGCCGGAGTTGACGAAGCGACCTGGTCGATAACGTCCTATCTCGCCGCCAATGCCATCATGATCCCGATGACCGGCTGGATGAGCAGGTATTTCGGGCGGAAAAGATACCTGAATTTTTCCATCGCCCTGTTTACGCTCAGTTCGCTCCTTTGCGGGGCTGCCTGGAGCATTGAGAGCCTGATTTTTTTCCGGATTGTCCAGGGCATAGCGGGAGGCTCGCTCCAGCCTATTTCACAATCGATATTGCTGGAAACCTTCCCCCCGGCCCAGCACGGGACGGCAATGGCCATTTACGGGGCGGGCGTCATGGTCGGCCCGGTTATCGGCCCGGTCCTGGGTGGCTGGATCACCGACAACTGGTCGTGGCCGTGGATCTTTTACATCAATATCCCGATGGGCATCATTTCGATAATCATGTCCATGATGTTCATTGTGGACCCGCATTACATGAAAGCCCTCAAGGTGAGGATCGATTACTGGGGGCTTGCCTTCCTGGCAATCGGCATCGGCTGCCTGCAGATGCTGCTCGACCGGGGGGAAAGATACGACTGGTTTGCCTCGGAAGTCATGATCTGGATGTCCATAATTTCCGTTACGGCCCTCGCCCTTTTTGTCGTGGTAGAGCTTTTCTATGCGGAACACCCCATTGTCGACCTCAGGGTATTCAGGAACTCCACTTTCACCCTGGGCAATATTCTAATTATTGTCTTCTTTGTAAACCTTTTCGGGTCCATTGTCCTGCTTCCCCTTTATCTGCAGACCCTCATGGGGTACACGGCGACCCTGGCGGGGATTGTGCTGGGCCCGGGGGCGGTCGCGTCCATCATAAGCATGCCCATAGCGGGCAAACTGGTTAACCGCATCAATCCGAAACTGGTCCTTGCGGGAGGCCTGGTGTCGACCGCGTATGCCTCTTACCTGATGTATTCATTCAACCTGCAAACGGATTTTACGACAATATTCTGGGCGAGGGGGATCCAGGGGTTTACAATGAGCTTCGTTTTCATCCCTCTTCTGACCTTGACTCTTTCAGGGATTGATAAGGAGAAAATGGCAAATGCGACTTCGGTCTTCAATTCGTTGAGGACGCTGGGCGCGAGCTTCGGGGTTGCTTTCATATCCAACATGCTGGTGCGGCGGACCCAGTTCCACCAGTCAAGGCTGACAGAACATTTCACCCCGTTCGACCAGATTTACAGGGGGACCGCGGAGCGCCTTTCGGGGCTGCTCCAGGGGAGCGGTTTCGATCCCGCTTCCGCCGGAAAGGGCAGCCTGGCCGTCATATACGGCTCCCTTCAAAAACAGTCATACATGCTGGCCTTCAGCGATGTCTTTTTCCTGCTGGCGTTCTTCCTTATAGTCATCCTGCCGCTGGTATTTTTCCTGGTGCGGATCAGGCATGCTCCCGAAGACCGTTGACAAGAAAGCATTTTTACAGCCAGGACCTGTCATCGGGAAAGCAGGGAAAGAAAACTGTTGATTCAGGATTTTTTTTCCCGCAGGAAACAGCGGGGGTCTTCGGCGAGGTAGTCTCCGCTGTAGGCAAGGGCGCGCCCCCTGCACCCTCCGCAGACCGTCCTGTAATCGCATTCCCCGCAAAGGCCCTTGAGCCTTGTTTCCCGGTTGCGAAGATTCCTGAACACCTCGGATGAATTGTAGATTGCCGGGAAAGATTCGTCGCGGACGTTTCCTCCGCTCAATTCCACGAACGGACAGGGCCACACGTCTCCATTGGCCTTGATATAGACGAAGCCGCGGCCTGCCGCGCAGCCGTGAAAAAAATTACCCGCCATCTTTAGCTTCCAGCCCTTGTTCAGCCCTTTTTTCTCGAGGAGATAGGGCCAGTACTGCGGCCCGGCGACGGGTTCGATAACGGTTTTCACTTTCTTCTGCTTGGCTGAGATCAGTTCGCAGAGTCCCCGGTTGGCGGTTTTCTTCAGGGTGGCCGATTTTATCTTTTCTCCCCGGCCCACGGCGACCAGCTGGTACATGAGCATGATCCCGGCGTTCCGGTCCTCCACGAAATCAATGAGCCTTTCGAGGTGGGGAATGTTGTACTCCATGGCCGTGGTATTTATCTGGAGGAGTATTCCCGCTTTTTTTGTGTTCTCCATGCCGCGCAGCGCAAGATCGAAAGCATCCGGCTTGTTCCGGATATAGTTATGGATGCCGGGATCGGCGGCGTCGATGCTGATGGCGTTGCAGGCGACGCCGTGGTCCTTGAGCTTCCAGGCTGTCTCTTCATCGATGAGGGTGCCGTTGGTCGCCATTATGTTGACAAGGCCCGCAGACTGGGAATGCCTGAGGAGCTCGAAAATGTCCCTGCGCACGAGCGGCTCGCCGCCCGTGTAGATCAGGGTCCGGAACTCCCCCATTGACGCGATCTGGTCGATCAGGCGTTTGCCCTCGTCGGTGGTGAGCTCCTTCGGGTCGGGCTCGCCGCTTACGGCATGGCAGTGGATGCAGCGCAGGTTGCAGGCGGAAGTGACCTCCCAGACGGGATGGCCGGGATAACCGATGCATCCCATCCCGCGGGCGCCGTTGGAAACGGGAATTGAGCGGAAGCTGTGGGCGGCAATCCAATGCGGCCATTTCCCCCAGTCGTTCAAGTAGGCCATGAGAAGGGCGCGTCCAAGCTGCCTGCACAAAAGGGACGGCGGCCAAAAGCTGGATTTCGAGATTTTTTTCATTACCAGAACGCCAAAATGTAAGAGGCCGTCGTGCCGAGGTTCACAATTATGGTGAGCCCGCAGATGGCTTCAAGTTTTTTTCGGTCTGTATCCATGTTGGAGGCAAGCATCCAGACGGCTATGAGGGAAAGCAGCATGACAGGGATATAGAGGCACAGGGCTGCCGGGGCCACCCCGGCCCGGACCGAGAGGAGAAAGGCAATCCAGGATAAAAAGGTCAGGCATGAATAAATCATTTTCCCGCAGGGCTTTCCAAAGCGCACAAGGAGATTGAGCTTGCGCGACTCCCGGTCGCCTTCGTAGTCGGGGAATTCATTGACCAGGATGACATTGAATATTGAGGCGGCAATGGGAATGGAAAGCCAGCTTATCAGCGGATGAATGTACGCGGTTTGGATATAGAATGATGCCGCGACGGGCAGCCAGCCATAGCAAAAACCTATGAAGCATTCTCCAAAACCCGTTCCCACGAGACGCACCGGCCTGGTTGAATAAAAAAAACCCGGGATTGCGCCCAGTACTCCCAGAAAAAAAGTGTAAGGGCCTGTTTTATAATAAAACTGCAGCAGAATTCCGATGGCGCCGGCGGCTATAAAAGTGGCAATGCTGGTCCGGAACGGGACTTTTCCGGAGATGCGGCCGGCCGGCATTACTCCCGATCCTCCGGCAAACCGGCTCGGGAATATCCTTTTGGAAATTGTATCCTCCCGGATATCGAAATACTCCCCCGCGTGATAAGTCGAAAGCATTATTAATATAACGGCAGCTGTCCCAAGGATAAAAACATCCATCCTGAACACATTATCGAACCTCAGGGCAAGCAGGGTCCCCAGGCAAAAGGGCAGGATGCCCACCGTGTGAAAAGGGGGCCTGGACAGGGATACCCAATCCTTCACGGTTGTTGAGACTGTCTGCTTGCTTGTCATGGAAAGTGACGGCCCTTTGCGTCCGGCATCTTTGAATGCGGGCTTTTATGAAAAAAGCGAATTTATTTTAAGTTTTTTTGTAAGTCAATACGAAACTGGCGCCCCGAGGCCGGACCAACCCGGGCCAATCTCAGCTGATCGGGAATACCGCGAAAATGAAAGCGCTCCAGAGCGAGTGGGAGACAATAACAGCCGTCAGGTCCCTTTTCCAGAGGTACAGCCCGCCCCAGAAGACCCCCGCGATGAGCGCCGCCATGACCAGGATGAAATTCATTGAGAAGATATGGACCCCGGCGTAGATGCCGGCAGTCAATGCAAACCCCCCGAATTCGCCGAAACGCTGCATCAGATTAGCCTGGAGAAAGCCCCTCCAGAATATTTCCTCGCCCGGCCCGGTGATGAGAAGCAATAAGAGGAAGACCAGCGCCTTGTCCGATCCGGTGCCGAGGCTGTAGATCCCCTGGACCTGGCCGGCCGCCCCTTTCACAAAATATGGCGAAAACGCGTTTCCAAGATAGAAAATTCCATACAGTGCGGCGGCGGATATGATTCCCAGGATAACTGACTGAAAGCTGAACCTGATCCGGGGCCTCTGCCAGATAAACGAATAGAGGCAGATGATCACGACGGATATGCCGATTTTTATCCAGAAATTTCCCCAGGGAACGCCGAACGTGAAAAACCAGCAGGCTGCCGGAAGGAGAATGGCTCCGGCTACCAATGGATGACCCCTGTTTCGATGATGATTGCCAGGATCAGCAGTATGCCGAAGACCGTGTCGAACTTCGCCGTAATGGCGTCGGAGGCATCAGGTATTCTCTCCCGGAAACTTTTCAGCAGCGAGAGCGCCATCGGCAGGGACAGGAAGATCAGGAAACCCCAGAAGCTCATCATGCCCACAAAGATCATTCCCAGCACATATGCATAAGCTGCCAGGATCAGCGCGGCAAATAATACATAGCTCTTTTCCGAACCCAGGAGGATGCTCAGGGTTTTGACGTTGCGGCGCGAATCGTAGGCTATGTCCCGCATATTGTTCGCAAAGAGGACCAGGGCGACCAGCGTCCCGAAAGGTATGGAAATATACAGGGCCTTCATTGACAGGGCATGACGCTGGACGGCATATGCCCCCTCGATCATGAGCGGGCCCCACATCATGAAGACGGCGAATTCGCCCAGGGCCCGGTACTTGAATTTTACCGGCCCGGCTGTATAGAAGATGCTCGTCATCAGGCCTATTACTCCGATCCAGAGGACATGGTAAGTGCGATAATAGGCTGTTATCAGGCCGATGACAGTGGTGATGCTGAACAGGACCACGAACTCCCGGAACAGCTCCGGCATCGTCAGGAGGCCGGAGAAGATGGGCTGCGGGCGGTATTTCACCGTAGGCGAGTCCGGCTGGTCAACCCTGTTCAGGGTGTCGTAATAATCGTTAATAAGGTTTGCGCCCGCATGGAAAAGGACTATCCCGAATATTGTTACGGCGAACCAGGGCCAGCTGATGGGCCCTGTTTCCGCGGCCAGCAGCGCCCCGACCGTGACGGAAAGTATTGACATCGTGAACGACCACGGACGGGTCGCTATTACGTATTTCTTAAAGCCCGACATGATTTTCTCCTTTGTTTATGCAGGAAGGACGTTAACTTATTTAATGTCTTTTTTGAAGTCAATCTAAATAAAGACTGGCCAGGGACCATCGCCTGAAATCCGGGCGAAAAATGAAATTCTCATGTTGCCAAAGCTTGGCGCAGGTGCTCCATGGAGGTATTCCCGTGAGATTCAAGAAAATTTTACAGTGCGGTAATCTTTTAAACGGGTATGCTCAACGAGGCGGTCGAGAGTCTTAACTGTAAAGACCTTGCCTCTCGTCGCGAGAATCATCTTTTCGGCAGAAGCGCGGCATATCCGTTACTTTCCGAACAATCTTTCCCAAAAACCGCGCCTGGGTTTCTCGCCGGGTTTGAGGCAGCGCCACTCACCCTTGCCGTCGCCTGACGCAGCCACAAGGACTGTTTCGCCCTTTTCGTTGCGGGTGACGCAGAAATTGGAGAGATATCGCCGCGTATAACTGTAACGCTCACCGGGACGTTCTGTCACTCGGATAAGCACACGATAAGGCGTGTCGAACAGCAATGGTTCGGCGGCCTGCCTTACCTCCATCCCTGGATTAAGAACTCCGTATTCAACGCATGTCTCCGGGCTGTCCGGCTCCAGCAGACCTTTTCTGTCCGGACTTGCTATCCCTATTTCCCATCCACCGCCGCCAACGTGGCCTTTTTTTGACACATCGAGGTATCCGAAAGAATAGGGCCTTTTTTGAATTTCTTCATCTCGCGGATAAGAAAAGCAGGGATTGCCATTACGCATGGTTATGACCGCGTCGGCATCCCGGATGCTGGAAATGGCATGGACCGGTAAGGGAATAACCAACAACAGCATTAGAATCAGGCTATTTCGGCAGAAGTGCGGCATGCCCGTTACTTTCCGAACAATCTTTCCCAAAAACTGCGTTTGGGTTTTTCGCCGGGTTTGAGGCAACGCCACTCGCCCTTGCCGCCGCCCGAAGCAGCCACAAGGACCGTCTCGCCCTTTTCGTCGCGTGTGAGACAAAAATTGGAAAGATATCTCCTCTCGGAGATGCCATCCCGATCTCGTGCTGTCACTCGGATAAGCACACGATAATGCGTGTCGAAAAGCAACGGTTCAGGTTCCTGCCATACTTCCATCCCGGGATTTAGAATACCATATTCGACACAGGTCTTTGGGCTGTCCGGCTCCAGCAATCCCTTCCTGTCCGGGCTTGCTATTTGAATGACCCATCCACCGCCGCCGACGGGCCCGTTTTTTGAAACATCAAGGTAGCTGAAAGAATAAGGCCTTTTCCTGATCTCCTCATCCTGGGGGTAGGAAAAGCAGGGTTTGCCGTTGCGCATGGTGATGACCGCGTCGGCATCCCGGATGCTGGAAATGGCATGGACCGGTAAGGGAGCGATTAATATCAGCAATAGAATCAGGCTATTTCGGCAAAGGTGCGGCATATTCGTCACCTTCCGAACAACCTTTCCCAAAAACCGCGCCTGGGTTTCTCGCCGGGTTTGAGGCAGCGCCACTCACCCTTGCCGTCGCCTGACGCAGCCACAAGGACCGTTTCGCCCTTTTCGTTGCGGGTGACGCAGAAATTGGAAAGATATTTCCTGTCGTAATACAGTCCTCCTGGTTCTGAGTATACAATAAGAAGCACACGATAAGGCGTGTCGAAGAGCAAGGGTTCGGCGGCCTGCCATACTTTAGGACACCATATTCGATACAGGTCTTTGGGCTGTCCGGCTCCAGCAGTCCCTTCCTGTCCGGGCTTGCTGTTCGGATGACCCATCCACCACCACCTATGGGGCCGTTCTTTGACACATCGAGGTAGCCGAAAGAATATGACCTTTTTTGAATTTCTTCATCTCGCGGATAAGAAAAGCAGGGATTGCCATTACGCATGGTTATGACTGCGTCGGCATCCCTGATGCGGGATATGGCATGGACCGGTAAGGGAATAACCAACAACAGCATTAGAATCAGGCTATTTCGGCAGAAGCGCGGCATTATTGGGCCTCCTCATGAATTCTTTTAAGACACGCTCAAAGAAGGTAAGGTTTGGAACATGTTTAGGATGACCAAGATATTTCCCTCCATAGTAGTGAGAAACAATTTCCCCCTGCTGCTCCATGTTGTAGTCGGGCAGTGTCTTGACCCTTTCATTGGGATCGTATTTATAAGCCCTTCCTCCGATGTAGCCTCCGGTAACCGCGATCCAGAACGCATTCCATTTTATCCAGTAGCCGAGCTGGTACTGCCAGACATGGACCATCTCATGTATGAACCATATCTTACCTTATGGTTTTTCCACTGAAAAATCCAATTTGTACATGTCCGGATTGAAATATATCTCCCCATTCGGTGTCATTGCGTTGTCGTCTGCCTGGAGGCCGAAGGGCAGGTATTCTTCATTATGGACCCGGACCGCTGTATAATCGATTGAGTCCTGGAAAACAAGTTTGCACATGTCTATCTCGCCCACTGTGAGCG
>JBDKTK010000055.1:0-3933 GCA_039680225.1 Syntrophaceae bacterium | reverse complement strand
TTCGATCCGTTCAGGATGTAGGTGTCGCCGTCGCGGACGGCCCTCGTCCGGATTGCCGCGACATCCGAGCCGGCATTGGGCTCGGTTATGGCCAGCGCGCCGATCTTCTCGCCGGCTATGGCGGGTTTGAGGTACCTGAATTTGAGCTCGCCGCTGCCGAACATCCGGATGTATTCCATCGCTATGTACTCATGGACGCTCACGGACGCCGCAAAGCTTGAAGAGTTGGAACGGGCCAGCTCTTCGAGGAAGACAACCGAGTAGAAGAAGTCCGCTCCCGTCCCCCCCAGGTCCTCCGGGTGATTGATCCCCAGGAAGCCGAGCTCGCCGAGCCTCTTCCACATGGAGCGGGGGATCTGCTCGTCTTTCTCCCACTGCGGGGCGACAGGCAGGACCTCCTTCGTGATGAACTGGCGGACTGTGGCGCGAAACGCATCGTGTTCCGGCGTGAAGTAAGGCGATATCATAATGACTCCTCCCGAATGGAATTTCAAATCTCAAATTTCAGATTTCAAATTTTTTGTCTGAAATCTCAAATCTCAAATCTGAAATCTTCAGTTGTCGTACATGCTGTCCAGCAGGCCTTTATACTTCTCCTCCAGCCGTCTTCGTCAATCCTCCCGATGTCGCCCGTCCGGAACCAGCCGTCCGGCGTGAAGGCGTTTTTTGTTTCCTCGGGGTTGCGCCAGTGGCCCTTGAAGTAAATCGCGGAAGACACCGCCCCCGCCAGAAGCGACCCCAGATCGGCGTACACCCATTCCGGACGGTTCCCGGAAAGGCGGGGGATTCGGGGAGTTCCATAAAGTCGCGGAGGATTACCTGGGTGAAATTCCGGTAATCTGCATTTTGCGTTTGATCGGCAATCAACAGTGTGGTCTCTCGACTATTCCGAATAGAATTTCTGTTTCAGCATTGCCTTTTCCCGCAGCAGGCCGGCCGCAATGAACCGGGGCCCGTTTTTCTCCCGCAGTTCCTCCATCCTCCTGTAGGCTGTTTCCGTCCCGAGCGAATCCAGGTAGCGGAAAGGGCCGCCCAGGAAGGGGGGGAAGCCGAGCCCGAGCACTGCGCCGAGGTCACCGTCGCGGGGCGAAGAGATTATGCCCTCCTGGAGGCAATGCACGGCCTCGTTGATCATCACGAACGCCAGGCGGTCCTGGATCTCCCGGGCTTCAAAGCTCTTGCGGTGCGGCCCGCCGAAAAAATCATAGATATGCCGGTTTACCGCCTTGCCTTTTCTCCCCGACAGCTTCTGCAGTATGCGGGGCCATTTCCGGCCGCCGTCGTACAGGTAAAACCCTTTCCTGTTTTTCCGTCCCTTGTACCCGGCCTGCAGGACCTTTTCGCTCGAAGAGCTTGTCCTGATGCCCCTCCAGGTGAACAGGGGCGCCAAAACCGCCGAGACATGGGCAACAACGTCTATTCCCACCTCGTCCAGGAGCGTTATGGGGCCTACAGCAAAACCGAACTGTTTTATTGCGCTGTCGATCTCCTGTATGTCCCCTCCCTCTTCGAGGAGGACCATCGCCTCGTTCATGAAGGGCGCAAGGATCCGCGTGGTGTAGAACCCCGGCCCGTCTTTCACCACGATGACGTGCTTGCCCTGATTGATGCCGGCCTGCACGCAGGTCGCGGCGACCCAGTCCGCTGTCTTGTCCGTCACGATTATTTCGAGCAGGGGCATTTTGGGGACCGGCGAAAAATAATGCATGCCGATCACCTGCTCCGGGCGCTTTGCCTGGGCCGCTATCTCGGACAAGGGGATCGAAGACGTGTTGCTGGCGAAAATGGTGTCTTCGCGCGCGGCTGCCTCCACCTCGGCCAGGATGCGGCGCTTGAGGTCGATATCCTCGAAGACGGCCTCGATCACCATGTCTGCGCCCCTGAACCCCGAGTAGTCCAATATTCCGTTTAGCCTGCTGAACGTGAGGTCCCTCTGGAAAGGTGTCATCCCCCCGCGCCGGACTTTTCGGTCGAGGTCTTGCCAGATCGCTTTTTCCCCATGGCCGAGGGCCGCATAGGTCATGTCTTTCAGCAGGACGTCCATTCCGTTGGCGATGCTGACTTCGGCGATGCCCGATCCCATCAGCCCCGCCCCGAGCACGCCGATTTTCCTGACAGGCCTGACAAGGTCCGCGGGCGGGCTCTTCCTCAGGCTGTTCATGCCGAAGAAGAGTTGGATCAGCTGCTTGGCCTCGCGGCCCAGGACGAGCTCGTCGAACAGCTTCTCCTCCACGCGATAGCCCGCTTCCAGCCCCCGTTCCGTGCCCGTCTCGACGCAATCGATGATCTTGAACGGGGCCGGGTAATTGCCCCTGGTGCGGGACTTCACGGTCTTGCGGGCCTGGTTGTAAATAAGGCGCCGTCCCGGCGAAACGGATTCGAGCATGCGCCGCAGCAAAGTATTTTTCTTTTTCCTCCCGGAGGCCGCGCTGCCGCCCCCGTCTGCAAGTTCCAGGGCGCTCTGCACCGCGGCGTCCAGCAGGCCGTAAGGGTGGACAAGGGCGTCGGCAATCCCCAGTTTTCTTGCCTTGCGGGCGAAGATGTTCTTCCCGGTGAGCATCATTTCCAGCGCTTTGCTCACACCG
Source organism: Syntrophaceae bacterium (assembly GCA_039680225.1). Lineage (GTDB taxonomy): Bacteria > Desulfobacterota > Syntrophia > Syntrophales > UBA4778 > JBDKTK01. The sequence continues at coordinate 1,348 of JBDKTK010000055.1, read as the reverse complement.
ATGAGGCGCGGCAGCCTCTGGGTGCCTCCCCCGCCCGGGAGCAGGCCCAGCTTGAGTTCCGGCAGGGAAAAGACGGTCCGCGGGTCGTCGCTGGCGATGCGGTAATGACAGGCGAGGGCGACTTCCAGACCTCCGCCCAGCGCCGCCCCATGGATTGCCGCGACGACGGGTTTGGGGAAATTCTCCAGCCTGTTCAGAAGCAGGTGCCCGGAATGGCTCAGGGAAGCGGCCTGGCCCGGCGCGTCCATTTTCAGGACCTTTTCGATATCGGCCCCCGCGATGAAATCCGGTTTCCTGCTTGCCAGGACGAGCGCCTTGATCCCGGGGTCCTTTTCAACGCTGTCGAGGACGGAAGCGAATTCGTCGAGCAGGCCCTGCGAGATCTTGTTGACCTTCTCGCCCGGCTGGTCCATCCAGACCACCGCCACCGAATCGCGTCTCTCCACTTCCAGGTATGGCATCAATCGCACCTTCTAATCATATCTTCTATTCATATCTTTCCAGGAGGATGGCGTTTCCGAGGCCGCCGGCGGCGCATCCGGTAACTATCGCAAACCGGCCGTTTTCCCTGATCAGGCGGTTGGCGGCCGTGGTGACAAGCCTCGCGCCCGTTGCCCCGAAAGGATGCCCGAGGGAAAGCGATCCGCCCATGGTGTTGAGCTTTTCCAGCCGGACCTCCCCGACCTTTTGCGGCCTTCCCAGTTTCTCTCTCGCGAATTTATCGGAGGCAAGGCACTTGATATTGGCGAGGACCTGGCCCGCGAAGGCCTCGTGCGACTCGATCACGTCGATATCGCCGATCTCCAGCCCGCTCTTTTTAAGCAGCATGGAGACCGCATAGGCGGGGCCCAGGAGGAGCTCTTCCTGCGGGTCCTGCCCCGAATAGGCATATTCCCTGATGATTGCCTTGGGCCTGTACCCCTGAGCCCGCGCCGCTTCTTCCGACGCGATCAGGACGACGGCCGCCCCGTCGGTGAGGAATGAGGAATTGCCTGCGGTAACGGTCCCGTAAGGCCGCTGGAAGGCGGGCTTCAGTTTTGCGAGCTGTTCCAGGGAAGTGTCGGCGCGGAACCCGTTATCCTGGATAATGGGCGTGAAGTCCGGGGGGACCCTGACGGGTTCTATCTCCTGCGCCAGCAGTCCTTCGGCGACGGCCCGCGCGGCCAGCTGGTGGGAGCGCATGGCGAAAAAATCCTGCTCCCGGCGGCTCACCCCGATCCGCGCGGCCAGGCGGTCGCAGTCCTCTCCCATGCTCCGCCCGGTCGAGAATTCCGCGATGTTGGGCACTTCCGGCATAGGTCGCTGAACTTGAGGCCCTTGAGCAATTTCAGGTAATCGAATATTCCCC
>JBDKTK010000054.1:0-4003 GCA_039680225.1 Syntrophaceae bacterium | reverse complement strand
GAATTCCAGGCAATGATGAAAATAGAATCCGTAAATGACGGCCCGGTGACAATAATTATCGACAGTAAAAGGTTATAAGGAATGACTGATCCGCAAAAACAGGCCGCTCCGTTCGAGATAAAAATAGACAAAGAAGGCGTCTGGTATTACAACGGCGCCGAAATGTTCAGGAAGGATATATTGGCCGCCTTCTTTCAGAACCTCTTCCGCGATGAATCCGGCCGGTATTATGTCAAGATGGGAGACGACATGTGCTACCTCAAAGTCGAGGACACCCCGATCGTCGTAAAATCCGTCCACGACATCGCGGAGCCGGACGCCCCTGATAGCGGCGGGAAATGCCTCGGGATTTTCCTGAGCGATTCCAGCCTGGAAAAAATCGATCTGGAGAGCCTCAGGATAGGCGAAGGCAACGTGCTCTATTGCGATCTGCAGAGGGGTTTCCCGGCGCGGTTCACGCGGGCGGCCTACTATCAGATCGCCGAGAAGATCCAATTCGACGGCAAGACAGGATACTTCATCCCGTCCAACGGGAAAAATTATATTATTAAAGAAGAAATCGGAGGGGAATAAATGCTGGATGACCATGTGCGCGAAAGTTTAACGTTTGATGACCTGCTCCTTGTGCCTTCGGAATCCAACATCCTGCCGAAAGAAGTTGATACTTCCACATTCCTGACCAGGAACATCAAGCTCAACATCCCCATCGTCAGCGCCGCCATGGACACGGTCACCGAATCGGGCACCGCGATAACGATGGCCCGCGAGGGCGGGATCGGCTTTATTCACCGCAACATGAGCATCCAGAGGCAGGTCATCGAGGTCGACCGGGTGAAAAAATCGGAAAGCGGCATGATAGTCGACCCGATCACGATCGAACCCCAGCAGAAAGTCCGCGAGGCGCTGGAGTTGATGAGCCGGTACAAGATATCCGGCGTCCCCGTCGTCAAGAACCGCCGGCTGGTGGGCATCCTTACCAACCGCGATCTGAGGTTTGAGACGAACCTCGACCAGGCGGTTGCCGACGTCATGACCAAGGAAAACCTCGTGACGGTCGATTCCAGCATAACCCTGGACGAATCGAAAAAGCTCCTCCACAAGCACAGGATAGAAAAACTGCTGGTCGTCGACAAGGATTACCAGCTTAAGGGGCTCATAACCATCAAGGATATCGAAAAGATCGAAAAATATCCCAATTCCTGCAAGGACTCGCTGGGCCGTCTCAGGGTCGGCGCCGCCGTCGGGATCATAGACAGGGAGCCGCGGATAGAGGCCCTGCTGAACGCCGGGGCGGATGTCATTGTTATAGACACATCCCACGGCCACTCGAAAGGAGTCCTTGATGCGATCCGCAGCACCAAGGCGAACTTCCCCAAATGCGAGCTCATTGCCGGCAACGTCGCCACTGTCGAGGGCGCGGAAGCCCTGATCAAGGCCGGCGTGGACGGGGTCAAGGTCGGCGTGGGGCCCGGATCGATCTGCACGACCAGGATCATCGCCGGGGTCGGCGTCCCGCAGATGTCAGCCATCCGCGACGCCTGCAAGGCGGCAGCAGCCCATAATATCCCGATCAATGCGGACGGCGGGATTAAATTCTCGGGCGACATCACCAAGGCGATCGGCGCGGGGGCCCACTCGGTCATGATCGGGGGCCTGTTTGCCGGCACAGAGGAAAGCCCCGGAGAAACGGTTCTGTTCCAAGGCAGGAGCTACAAGGTTTACCGGGGAATGGGCTCTCTGGAAGCCATGAAATTAGGCAGCCGCGACAGGTACATGCAGGACGACATAGAAAGCACGCTCAAGCTCGTGCCGGAAGGCATTGAGGGCCGGGTGCCTTTCCGGGGCTCGCTCTCGACCAGCATCTACCAGCTCATCGGCGGTCTCAAGGCCGGGATGGGATACGCCGGCGCCAGGACAATAGACGAGCTCCGGATCAAGGCGAAGTTCGTGAAGATAACCAACGCGGGCCTCAAGGAAAGCCACGTCCACGACGTGATCATCACGAAGGAAGCCCCGAATTACTGGCTGGACTAAACTGCTGCTGATACTAAGCCTCTTTGAGGCCGCTCTTAAAGTTATCCTTCTGAAGATAAGATGAAGCACTCCGAATTCGTGCATCTTCATGTGCACACCCAGTACAGCCTCCTCGACGGCGCAATCCGCATCGGCGACCTCTTCAGGAAGGCGAAAGAATGCGCCATGCCCGCGATCGCCATCACCGATCACGGCAATCTCTTCGGCACCGTCGACTTTTACCAGAGTGCTTACAAGGCAGGGGTAAAGCCGATAATCGGCTGCGAGCTGTATATCGCCCCGAAAAGCAGGTTCGAAAAAGGACCGTATGCCGCGGGGGAGGGCGCCCGCCACCTTGTGGTCCTCGCGAAGAACAATCAGGGATACCAGAATATAATAAAGCTCACCACGTGCGCCTATCTCGAGGGCCTCTATTATAAACCGCGCGTGGATAAAGAATTACTGGCCGAGTGCAGCGAGGGCCTGATCGGGTTGAGCGCCTGCCTGCATGGGGAAATCGCCGATCTCCTCCTGAGAGGCAGGAGGGAAGAGGCAGCCGGGGCGGCCAGAGAATACCGCCGCATTTTCGGGGAAGAGAACTTCTACCTGGAGATCATGGAGAACGGCATCCCCGAGCAGAAGACGGCCAATGAAGGGCTGATCGAGCTGGCCCGCGAACTGTCAATCCCGCTCGTGGCCACGAACGACTGCCATTACCTGAACCGCGAGGACGCCGAGGCCCACGAGGTCCTGCTCTGCATCCAGACAGGCAAGACTATCGAGGACCAGGACAGGATGCGCCTCAGCACGGACCACTTCTACCTGAAGACCCCCGCGGAGATGATCGAGAGCTTCAGCTATTGTCCTGAAGCCGTTGAGAACACGGTTAAAATTGCGGAGCGCTGCAATGTCACCCTGAATTTCGACAGCGTCTATCTGCCGCATTACAAGCTCGACCAGGAAATCTCCCTGGAGGACCATCTCCGCGAAAAGGCCGCGATGGGCCTGGAGGGGCTTTTCCGCAGCATCCCGTACCTGGCTGAAAACGGCAGCCGGGAAAAGTACGATGAGCGCCTCAAAATGGAGCTCGAGATCATCAATAAAATGGGATTCGCCGGTTACTTCCTGATCGTTTCCGATTTCGTCAATTACGCCAAGTCCAACGGCATCCCGGTCGGGCCCGGAAGGGGCTCGGGCGCCGGGAGCCTCGTGGCATACGCGATCGGGATAACCGCGATAGATCCCATACGTTACAAGCTCTTCTTCGAGCGTTTCCTCAACCCGGAAAGGAAGAGCATGCCGGACTTCGATATCGATTTCTGTATCGAGGGCCGCGATGAGATCATCAAGTATGTGACCCGGAAATACGGAAACGAGAAGGTCGCCCAGATTATCACGTTCGGGACGATGCAGGCCAAAGGGGTGATCAGGGATGTCGGCCGGGCGCTCAACATGCCCTACGGGGAGGTCGACAGGATAGCCAAGCTCGTGCCGAATATCCTCAATATCTCCCTGGACGAGGCAATCCGGATGGAGCCGCGGCTCCAGGAAGAGGAGCGCAAGAACGAGAAAGTAAAGAAGCTCCTTGCCCTGTCCAGATCGCTTGAGGGCTTGAACCGCCACTCGTCAACCCATGCGGCCGGCGTCGTCATTTCGGATGTGCCGCTGGTCGAAAGGGTCCCCCTGTGCAAGGGACCGACTGAGGACGTAGTCACCCAGTTCCCGATGAACGACCTGCAGAAGGTGGGCCTCACCAAGTTCGATTTCCTCGGCCTGCGGACCCTTACGGTGATAAGGGATGCCTTGAGGTTTATCAGGGAAAACCGCGGAATCGATCTGGATATGAACCAGCTCCCCCTCGACGACAAGCTCACATACCAGCTTCTGATAAAAGGCGATACGGACGGTGTCTTCCAGCTGGAAAGCTCCGGCATGAAAGAGATCCTGATCAGCATGAAGCCGGACTGCATTGAAGACGTCATCGCCCTTA
>JBDKTK010000053.1:0-7669 GCA_039680225.1 Syntrophaceae bacterium | reverse complement strand
TTTCCGATATCGTGCCGGATCCAGCGACTGCGAGGATCAATTCTTCTTGCGAACAGATGATCCAATCACTGTCAAAAGCGCCCGGCGCCACAGTGGCTGTTTTGTCCAGTCGTCGAACTGCCGATATAAAAGGCCGGATCAAAGTTCCCGGCATACACATCGGCGGATGCAGCGGCCTGGAATGGATCATTGCAGGGAAGGGCCTCTTCAGGAGAAATCTCGATCCGGAGAGAATCCGCCATAATCGTTATCGGGCGCTCCCCGCATTGAAGCGACTGAAGAATATCTATGGCGTGATTGTTGAAGATAAATACTGGTCCGTCACCATTCATTTCAGGAGGGCTGGAAAGGCTTCCGCTGAACAGGTAGGAGAAATTCTCAATACGAAGCCTCTGCATAATTTTCGGAAATATTCCGGGCCTGATGCCGTTGAAATCCAATTTTCCCGGTTCGGAAACAAGGCGTCCGGGCTCAGATTTTTATGCGAATTAATTGATTACAATGCATCACCCGGGTCAATCACTTACTCGGGCGATGATGAAAATGACGCTTCTGCAATGAAATGGGTTCTGGACCAGGGAGGGACGGCAATTACCGTCGGCAGATTGCCGCTCGTCAGGAAGTCTATACTGGCTGACAGCCCTGCAGACCTTGCTTCGAAGGTTTTGAAATTGCCCGGACTGACTTCATCCTCATATTGCATATCTAATCAGGCGTAAAGTTTCTGTTCCGCAGTCCGGTTTTCCCGAAAGGAGGATTACAATGGGATATTGCCCGGAATGCGGATACAGAATTACGGCTGGGGCCTCGAATTGCGCATATTGCGGCAACGAGAATTTCTTGATGACAATGGATAAGTACCTGGATCATTGCGATGTATGCATGGGTGCAGCCGACCAAGCCGGCAGCTCGGCTTGCAAGGCCTGTTCAGGGGAAGGGTATAGGGAATACCGCGTTTTGAAAGACGCCCGGACCGGGGTTCTTTATTGCGATCAATTTGATCCGGAAAATACAATGAAACGCATGGCGGGGGAGGCGGAAACATGAAAAGGGTGCTCATTTTTTTCCTTCCGGTCATCGTTATCGTCTCGATCGTCTTCGCGGCAATAGGGGTGTACCAGGCCCGCACGGTTGAGAAGAACCTCTTTGCTGAAATAAAGACGAGAGCCGCCACAGTCGCGGAAAGTATGGACCTTTCGGCCGCCCACATTCTTATCTCGGAAGACGGCAGGCGGGCAAAGCGCCTGGTGGAGCGTTTTGACGCCAGCGAGATGCGCGGCTGCGTCCTGTATGACGACAAAGGGGACATAATAGCCGTCACCCAGAGGATCTCCGACTGGAAAGAAAAGAACAGGGATGGACTGAAAAAAATCCTGGAAACCCGCAAGGGCCAGGGGGAAATCATTGAATTCAAAAAGTACTCCGTCTTCAGCTATATCCATCCGGTGCTGGATGACGAGGGCGGCGTTCTGGGACTGGTCGAGGTCATTTACGATACGTCTCCGGTATTCTCCAGACTCTCCGAAGTATGGAAAATCACTGCATTTTCACTGGGGTTTTTCCTTCTGTTGACTCTTGCGATATCTTTGCTCGCCCATCGCCAGCTTTATGTGGTCCCCGTCAAGCGGCTCACGGACTGGTTCCAGCACTTCCAGAAGGGCCAGACCGATACGGGACCGCCCTCTGTTGAAACCCATGGCGAGCTGGGCCTGCTGGCGAGCGAGGTCGAGCAGGTTGCTCTTCAACTGCGGGTGGCCCGCAAGTCAATAATCGAGGAAGCCCAGGAGAAGGTGGAAAAAAACGGGCTGTGGACGGAGGGAAGGCTCAGGGAACTGGTCCAGGCCAGGTTTGGAGAAAGCTCGCTCATAGTGGTTTCCAACAGGGAGCCGTACCTTCACGTTGTCCGCGAGGACGGTGAAGCCGAATGCACATGGCCTGCCAGTGGAGTCGTGACCGCGATCGATCCGGTCATGAGGGCCTGCGGCGGGACCTGGATAGCCCACGGGAGCGGCAATGCCGACCGGCAGTTTGTAAATTCCCGCGATAAATTAGGGGCCCCTCCCGGGAACGAACAGTACATCTTGAAAAGGGTCTGGCTATCAAAGGATGAGGAGGAGGGATATTATTACGGCTTCTCAAACGAGGGACTCTGGCCGTTGTGCCACATAACTCACACAAGGCCCACCTTCAGGGAACAGGACTGGCAGACCTACCGCAAGGTCAACGAGAAATTCGCCAGGAGCGTTGTTGAAGAAATGCCTTACAATGACCCCGTCGTATTCATCCAGGACTATCATTTCACCATGCTTCCGCAGATGATAAAGGAACTGCGGCCCGATGCGACTGTCGCGCTTTTCTGGCATATCCCCTGGCCCAACCCCGAGGTCTTTTCCATCTGTCCGTATGGAAATGAGATACTGAAGGGAATGCTTGGCTGCGACCTCATAGGCTTTCACGTCCAGTGGCACTGCAATAATTTCCTGGACACCGCAAACCGGCTGCTGGAATGCAGGGTGGATTCTGAAAGGTTCAGCGTTGTCCAGGGCGGGATGGAAACACTTGTCAGGACTTACCCGATCAGCGTGGACCAGGAACTTTTTGGGACCGATGGGGAAGGGTTGGAAACGGAAAAAGAGCGCATTACACGGAAGCTGAAGCTAGAGGACAAAATTGTGGCGGTAAGCGTGGAGAGAATCGATTACACCAAGGGGATCCTCGAGCGGTTGCTGGCAATCGACCGTTTTCTGGAAAAGTACCCTCAATTCCGGGAAAAATTCGTTTTCATCCAGATAGCGTCGCCAAGCCGCACGCACATAAAGACATACCACGACCTTCTCGACGAAATAGATGAAAAGGTCGAGAGGATAAACTGGAAATACTCGACCGGCGACTGGAAGCCCATCCTTCATTTCCAGCGCCAGTTTTCGCCGGAAGAGATCAAGCCTTATTATAAAACAGCCGATTTATGCATTGTCAGTTCGCTTCATGACGGCATGAACCTGGTGGCTAAAGAATTCATAACCGCGAAAACAGACAATTCGGGGGTGTTGATTTTAAGCCGGTTTACAGGCGCCGCGCGGGAGCTGTCCGATGCCGTCCAGATCAACCCCTATGCGATTGAGGAGTTCGCGGACAGTATCCGTTACGCAATAGAAATGCCCGAACACGAAAAAAAACGCAGGATGGACTCGATGCGGTCCATTGTAATTCAGCAAAATATATACAGCTGGGCGGGAAATATCATTTCAGACCTGTCGACCGTAAAAAAGGTTTATAAATCCGAACTCTATGCCAGGGCAGGAGGATGATGCCGGGAGCGGGCAACAAATCTGGGATGGATTCAGGAGATCCTGTAAAGGAGGTGACCTAAAGGAGCCTAAATCCATCCCGTTTGCATGAATGTTTCTATACCAATCATTTGACAAAAAATCAATTCAAGAATTGCCGTCATCTTTTCCCGGGATATTCTTTTCCGGTGAAAGGATCAATTGAGGCGGCATTTCCTGGGCCCTAAGGATTCGGACAAGCTCCTCCAGACCTCCCAGTATCTCTTTGAGCCTCTTAAGCGAGAGCGGCTCCAGTCCCGACACGAGCAGGCCCTGGGCGACTTCCGGGGACTGTTTTGGTATCTTGCTGCCTTCGGGTGTCAGTGCCACGTGTACAATCCGCCTGTCATTGGAAATCCTGTTCCTTTTGACAAGTTCCAATGACTCGAGCCTGTTGACGATTCCCACTACGGTTGCCGGATGGAGGTACATCCGCCGCGCAAGGTCGGATATTGTAATGGACGACTCTTCCGCAATTACCTTGATGGCCCATAACTGGGGCCCGGTAAGCCCTGTCTCCCGTTTTGCTTTCTTGGATTTTTCATGAACTACATGGAAGACTCTTCTCAGATTATCAATAATTTCGGCGATTACGGGTTTCTTATTGCTCATATCTGTTCCGGTGCTGGTTTTTCGTGAAGAAGAAATGACTGCTCTGCTTATCATAAATATTTACAAATTCAACAGGTTATTTAGATTAAGTCAATTTTTGTGCCGTTTCCCCACCCAACCCGGCTGATGAGATCGGCCATTTTGACCTTGCCGCCCTGGCTGAAATCGGCTTTCTCGATTATCAGCCTTATCTCAGCCAGTTCCTTGGCGAAGGACTATTTCCCGGGTAAACCGGGCCGCGTATTTATTTTGAGTCCGGTCTGCCGCCTCGGAGTGAAATGCGGGACGCTGATGTATCTATTTCCGATTTTTTAACCCTCTGCTTTCTTGACCAGAAGCCTGAGCCGCTCGTGGGCGGTGACGTTGGAGATGCTGATGGAGATCATGGTCGCCAGCCGGAAGAGGAACTTGCCGTCGATGCCGGGCCGGAACCTCGTCAGGGATGAATCGGCCTGGTTCAAGCTGCCGCAGAGCTTTCCGTCGATGAACAGCGGCACCACGGCCAGGGAGCGCATTTGTGCCTTGTTCATCCAGGGAAAAAGCGGGTGGCAGATTTCCAGGTTGTCATTGAGGAACACGGGGGCGTTCTTTCCTTGGAGGATGTCTTCCAGAAGCTCGCTTTTTGCAAAGGAGACATTTCCTTCCAGTACTCTGGGTTCGACGATGGACTTCACCAGCGCGCTTAATTCCGAATCGTCGATCAGCGCCAGGCAGACGAACTGGATATCGAATTTCTCGCGGATAGCGGAGAGCAGCGTATTAAAGAGGTCCTGAAAATTCAGCGTCTTGAGGATCTCGGTCTCGATCTCAAAGAACTTGTCCGAGATCTCTTCATTTACTTTAAGTCTTTCAATTATTCTGTTGAATTGCTTCATCTTTTTCCCTGTGTTCTTCTGTTGTTGAGTCCAGTCCTGCATCCGGCGCCCCGCCTTCCGACGGCCCGGCCGCCGGCGGCCCATCGGGCTCAAGTTCCGGGGGACGGATTTCGCCGGGCCGCAATTCATCCGGTTCGACGTCTTTTTGCAGGTTCTCATCTTCCCGGACCATTCCCCTACGCCCCGGTCTCTTCAGCAGCATCATAACCGCTCCCCCGGCGAGGGGAAGGGCCCCCGATACGAACAGGCAATTGAGCCACATGGCGGTATTCGTGCCGAAGCTTTCCCGGAGCAGTCCGGAAGCCTGGATGGTCCCCGCCGCAATGAAGAGGAAAGATGCAAAAATAATGGAATAACTTTTAACGAACTCCTGCTCTCCCACGTACTCACGGACTATGCAGGGGAAGACAGTCAATAAGCCGCCGAGCGCCGTCCCGATCACAAATGTCCCGAATATCAGGATGGACCCGTCGCCGCCCATCCTTGAGATCAGGATTATCATGACGGTTTCGACCGCGCAGAGAATTACAACCGTCAGCTTGGAACCGATGCTGTCGGCGATCGACCCCCAGGCGATCCGCCCCAGGCCGTCCGAAATTGCCAGGATTGCCGTTGCGAGCAGAGTGATCCGGGCGGCCAGCTGCACCTCGAGGCCCCGTGCGACCAGGATCTTGTTCCCTGCGTATTGCAGGTTCCCGGAAAAGAAGACTGCCGCGGATGAGACAAGGAGCATTGAACCGGCTATAATGAAAAAAGCCGGGCGGCCAAGAATCTCTCTGAGTTCCGCCGGGGGGCCCGGCAGGTCCGCGAGCGGGTTTTCCGGTTTTTTCCAGACCGGGGGCACGTATCCCGCGGGCGGCTCGGAAATCGTGCAAGCGCCGGCGAGGACCAGCATTGCGGAAACACAACCGATTGCCAGGAGAGTGTCCTGAAGGCTGACCATGGTCACGAGTATTTCCTGGGTCCTGAACCAGCACAGGCCCCCGAATCCGGAGCCCGCCAGGATCAATCCCGTCACGATGCCCTTCTTTTCCGGGTACCATTTCATGCCGGTGTCGATGGATACAATATAGACAAGGCCGGCTGCCGCCCCGAAAACGCCGGTTATCAGGCAGGCCTCTTCAAGAGAGGAGATATCCAGGAGCAAAGTTGAACAATATCCCGCCCCGAGAAGTATCCCGCTGGCCGCCGCAATTTTTCGGGGGCCGATTTTTTCGCTGCAGGGGCCGGACGAGAGCACGGCGGCCGCAAAGGCCAGGAGGCCCGCCGTGAATATCCATTCGGATGAAAAAGCCGGTGAGAGGATTGCGCCCGCCCGGCCGTGCGCGGAGGTGAACAGCATGACCCAGCTTATTATGCTGCCGAGGCCTGCCTGGACCAGAAGAGCTCCCGCGACTGCTTTACGCCTGTTCATATCTGATGAGGCTCATGAAAAAGGGCAATCCGGCGGATTGCCCTTTTTCCATAATAAACTTCTCTTACTTCTTGACGGGTGGTTTCACAATCCAGACAAGGCCCACGGAAACAATACACATAATTCCGGCAGTCACGAATGCGTACAGGAAATTTCCCGCCGCAAACTGTTTCACGACAACCACGCCTTTGTCCATGGCCTCATAGGGGACCTTGGCGACAATGGCCTGCAGCTTCGGCGCCAGCCAGGGGCCGAAAAGCCCGCCGCCGCCGAATGCCAGGAACATCCATCCGTTGTTCGCGCCCATGTTCTTTGTGCCGAAATAATCCGCGGTAACCGCCGGGTAAAGGGCCAGGAACCCGCCGAAGCAGAAACCGACAATGGAAACGCCGGTAATGAACAGCGGGAAAGAGGTCAGGAAGTTCAGGGCAAGCATTGTTGCTCCGCACAGGGCGAACATAATAAGAAGGGTTGTCTTCCTGCCCAGGTTGTCGGATACCTTGCCCCAGGCGATGCGGCCGCCGGCGTTCAGGATGGCGACCACCAGGATGGCCGTTGCGCCTATATCAGTGATGCCCTTGAAAGTAGCCTGGGGGATCAGGGATGTGTTCCCGATACTCAGGATCGAAACAGACTGCCAGATATTGAGGACGTTCATGATGATCATCAATCCGGCGGTGCAGGCGGCGAAATAGGTCAGCCACAGGATCCAGAACTGGGGAGTTTTAAGCATCTCCTGCCACACAAAATCGGATGCGGCCGCAGATGCGGTTCCCGCGGCGGGTGCAGGGGGGTTCCATCCCGCCGGCTTGAATCCGGCCGGGGGAAGGTTCAGCAGCATCGAACCCAGAACAACGGCAACAAGAAAGATAATTCCGAGCCACATGAATGTGGGCATGATCCCGGTAGCGGCCACAAGGGCCTTGGCCACGGGGGTGAATACCAGCGCGCCGGCGCCGAATCCCGCAACTGCCAGGCCGGTAATAAGGCCGCGCATATCCGGGAACCATTTCACGCAGGTCGCCAGCGGGCAAACATAAGCCGTCCCGATACCAAGCCCGCCAAGGACGCTGAAGAAGATCGTAAACATCATAAGGCTTTCCATCCGGGAAGCAAGGATGAGCCCGGCTCCGAGCATGACACCGCCGGCCATGGCAACTTTTTTCGGACCCATTTTATCCTGAATGCGGCCCGCCACAACAACTCCCAAAGCAAAAAAAGCCAGTATGACCTGTGAGGGGAGGGCCAGGTCGGTTGCGCTCCAGGTCGGGAACCTGGCCGCAAGCGATGGTTTAAACACACTATAAATATAGACCGCGCCCAAGCTTACCTGGATAAGCATGGCGCCCAAAACTACAAGCCATCTGTTAAACACTTTTTCTTCTGCGGGCAATGCCCTCGCTGCTGCCGTTTCCTCTGCCATAAAAAATCCTCCCATTTTT
>JBDKTK010000052.1:0-2554 GCA_039680225.1 Syntrophaceae bacterium | reverse complement strand
CAAAGACCAATACCTCTCCATGCCGACCGCAATCCACAGCTTTTTCTCTGCAGACTTGATGCCGATGCTCATTTGCGACAGAACCTTCTCTCCTTGGCGGACTTAAAATGATTGCGACACAGCCTCTAAAAGGCGGGATGCAAATGCGGCCTGATCTTGGTAGGCTCCGGAATCAGGCCGCTATCTTTTCTTTCTTTGCTTTTCTCCGCGCCCTCTGCGAACTCTAGTCCCGTCAACGACGGGACGGGCGCGAGATGGTCTTTTTATTGATGCGGCGTGATGATTACCTTGATCGACTCTCGACCGTCGGAGACCAGTTTGAAACCCCGGACTATGTCGCTCAGGGGGAGGTGGTGGGTTATCAGGTCGTCCACTATGATGTCGCCGGATTCGCTCAGATTCATTGCCTCGATGATATCCGGGGGGCCGCAGTAGTATGAGGTCAGGATTGTGATCTCTTTCATCCAATAATCGTTTACGGGGACTACAACCTTTTCTTCCGGTCCGGGGACGGCGAAGAGAACTATCGTTCCGCCCTTGTCGACACACCTCCAGGCCTGTTCCACGGCCTGCCGGGCCGAAGAGCAGAGCAGCACCGTGTCGGCCTTCCTTCCCTGTTCGGCGATCAGGCGTTCCGCCGCGTCATCGGCGCCGTCGATAACCGAAAAGGCACCTGCCCGTTCGGCGATATCCAGTTTCATCCGATTCACGTCGACAGCGATAACTTTGCATCCCCTGGCTGCGGCGAGCTTTACATGGAGGAGGCCTGACATTCCGCAGCCGATCACGAGGACAGTCTTATCCTTCTTTACGGCGGCCAGCCGCTGTGCCCTGACCGCGCAGGCCAGGGGTTCTATGAATGTACTCTGATCGTAGGTGACCCTCTCCGGCAGGGGATACGTCCCCCGCTGCACGAAAACCTCAGGAACCAGGATGTATTCCGCGAAACCGCCCGGCAGCCGCTCCTTGATTTCGGTACACTGGGGATAATGCCCGTTCGCGCAGTAGAGGCATTTTCCGCAGGGTATCTTGGGAGGAATGAAGACCCTGTCGCCGGGTCTGTACCTGCCTACCTCCTGGCCGACCGCCGCCACCTCTGCTCCTATCTCATGGCCCTGCACGAGAGGGGCCCGGGGAAGACGATACCACTCGACGATATCGCTTCCGCAGATACCGCAGGCGTGGACCTTTACCAGCATCTCCCGGGGGCCGGGAACAGGCGTGGGGACCTCTTCGATCCGAATATCCCGATTGTTGTACCAGTAAGAAACTTTTATGGCTATCCCTCGCGCGAAAAGACTCTCATCCCTTGCTTTTCAGGCTGTTGTAAAGGTCGAAAGCGGCAGCCGGGGTCGCGTTCTCGTGAACGACGGCGCCTACGGCCTGGATCATGGCGACGGGCGCATCAGACTGGAAGATATTGCGCCCCATGTCCACCCCGGAGGCACCCTGCTGCACGGCGTTGTAGGCCATGGTTAATGCGTCGAGCTCGGGTATCTTTTTACCGCCCGCCATGACGACCGGTACGGGGCAGGAGGCCGTGACGGTATCGAAATCCTTTTCCACGTAGTACGTCTTGATATAGTGGGCGCCGAGTTCGGCGCAGATGCGGCACGCCAGCTGGAAGTATTTTGCATCGCGGGCCATGTCCTTTCCCACCGCCGTCACGGCGAGGGTCGGAATGCCGTACCGATTGCCGATGTCGACCATGCGGGTCATGTTGATGATCGACTGTTTTTCATATTCCCCGCCGATAAAGACCTGAACCGCCATTGCGCAAACGTTAAGGCGGATCGATTCCTCGATGTCCACGGCGATATCTTCATTGGACAGTTCCTTCAGAATGCTCGCGCCCCCGGAAACCCTGAGCACTATCGATTTGGAGATCGACGGCGGAACGATGCTGCGCAGGATCCCCCGTGTCAGCATCAGTGTATCCGCGTAAGGCACCAGCGGAAGGATATTGATATCCACACGCTCCAGGCCCGTCGTCGGTCCCTGGAAATATCCGTGGTCGATCGCAAGCATGACGGTCCGGCCGGACACAGGGTTGAATATCCGCGCCAGCCTGTTCTTGATCCCCCAGTCCAACGAGTTGGAACCTTTAAGGAAGAAACCCTCGCACTCCTGCGGCCTGTCCGTATAAAAATTCTTGGCTTCTTTAATCCCATCCATGTCAGCCATTTTTTCTCCTTTTCTATCCTGAAGTTTCTGAAACAACAATCAAAATGACGCTTTGCTGCGCAGAGTATAAAACAACCCAAATGGAGGTTCAAGTCAAAACAACGGGACGAACGGGACTGTGCCGCTACAGGAAAAGACTGCCTCCCGCCCGTTCGTCGCTTCGCTCCTCTCTTGAGTTCACGGAGTACGCAGAGAAATACAAAGAAAGAAAGGCATTCCCGGGAATTTTAGAAAAGCGAAAATTCCCGGGAATCTTCGATCCCGCTCTGAAGAGCGGGAAACAAAACAAGATAAAGAAACCCCGGTTGGCATATCCAACGGGGATCAAATTAATGAGCAGTGCTGGTCTTTAGAAGAATTATAGGTCCTA
>JBDKTK010000051.1:0-4210 GCA_039680225.1 Syntrophaceae bacterium | reverse complement strand
GGATGCGTCAGCTCAACGGCGTTTATACCCAGGCAGTCAATCGGCATCACAACCGATCAGGCCATGTTTTTCAAGGCCGCTACAAATCGATACTCATTCAGAAGCAGAACTATCTTTTAGAACTGTGCCGATACATTGTTCTCAATCCGGTAAGAGCTGGACTTGTGGATTCGCCCGATGCATGGCAATGGAGCAGTTTTCGTGCAACAGCGGGAATTTCAGAGAAGCTTGATTTTCTTTCAGTAGATTGGATTCGTGCTCAATTTTCAGATTCTCGATCAAAGGCTAAAGGACTTTACAGGAAATTCGTTTATTCCGGAATAGGCAAGGTGACTCCCTGGAAAGAACTTAAAGCCGGCGTCTTTGCAGGTTCAGAGTCATTCCTGGATGAGATAAAAGATTCCATCAGGGCGACATCTTCAGAGATTCCCAAGCGCCAGCGTCATGCCGCGCATAGTCCTCTTACGGACATTATTCCGATTCGGGAAAGAGCAACAGACGAACAAATCATTGCTGCGCGGCGGCAGGGATATTCTCTGCAGGAGATAGGTAATTACCTGTCGCTTCACTATGCCACGGTTTCCAGAAGAGCCAGTCGAGGCAAACGTGAGGGGGGACATCTAAATGCAAAAAACAAGACCTGACCCCATAGATTCTTTGAATTTCGTTGACATATGTACTGCATCCTTTATACTTTTCAGCAATCCGAAGTTATGCTTACCAACCAGATAAAAACCGGAGGGCTTATGAAGAGATTTGCATCTGCCATGCTGATCGCCGCGTTCCTGACAGTCGCCGCCTGTGCGCCGCTGCCGCCGTTCGAAATCAAGCCTGTAACTCCCAACCTTAACATCCAGTCTTCCCAGGTAAGGCCTCTCAAGATTGCCGTGGTCATCCAGGACCCCATGCCTTACTCCGTCTTTTACAAGGGGCAGGGAAGCTACAGCCGGGAAAGCACCGCCGAAACGCGCAGTATGGGCTTCATGCTCGAACGCGATTTGACCAAGGTCGTTTCCGACACGCTGTCCCAGGCATTCACCCAACTGGTGGTCTTGCGCGACCTGCCCCAGCCGGGCCAGTATGACGCGTCGGTAAACCTGAACATCGGGCAGATATTGTTAAAGGAGGTCGTTGTAATAACGGGCGAGACCTGCGATATAACAGCTGAATGGAACATGACCGTGCTTGACGGCCAGAACAGGGAACTGTTTACCAAAAAGGGCATCTCCCCGTCCCATAATTTCAAATTCAGCATAATTAACAGCAGCCATGACATTATACTCGGGATGAACTGGGGATTGTCGCTGATCCTCAGCGAACTGTCCAGGGAATGGGGGACCATCCTTTATAACATGGAAATACCGACCGCGAAGAGGTGACCGATGGCCCGGAGATTCGGTATTTTATTTTTCATGCTTGCCGTTTTGTGGGGGTGTTTCGCCACGCGCAGCGCTCCCATGGTAATCCAGGTATCTGACCTCGCGCCTTCAACGAGCGGCGTTGCCGCAAGGGAGCCTGCCTTTACTTTTGTCATGGACAGGTTCCATGACGACAGGTCAAACAGGTCCATCCTGGGCCAGTATGACCTGCTGGGAAAAGGAGGATTCGCCGGAACCATCACAGTTGTGGCCGACCGCGACATCACCGAAGTGTTCGAGGACCTGGTAAAGAAGTCCTTCAACCGCAAGGGCGTCGTGCAGGGCTCCTCCCCTTTCATCCTGAAGGGATCGGTCAAAAAGGCCGGCGTTGACGCGGCGCCCGACAGCCAGACGCTGAGGGCGGAAGTATTCCTGGAAATGACAATCATAAATTCCACCAACAATGCCTACGTCTGGAGAAAATCCTATCTGGGCTCCGCTTCCGGGGTGGACCCTAAAGTAACGCTCGGCAACGCTTTCCGGGACCTGGCCATAGCCGTGGACCAGGATGACTCGATTCTTGCCCTCCGGCAACTGTTCATTGCCTCCGGCGGCAAACTGCCCGAGATTGCGGCAGCCCCTGCAATAATGCAGGAACCCGTCTCGGATGTGGACGAACTGCCGGCCAGGAAGGCAACGCTGAATAAAAACGCCTATGCAATTGTCATAGGGATTGAACAGTATCGCCAGAGGCTGCCGAGGGCGGATTTCGCCGCCCATGACGCGCGGGTCGTGACCGAGTACCTTTCCAGGGTCCTGGGTTACCCGCAGGAAAATATCGTGACCCTGCTGAACGACAAGGCCTCAAAAAGCGATTTCGACAAGTACATCGGCAAGTGGCTCGCAAATAATGTCGAGAAAAACAGCACCGTTTTTATCTACTACTCGGGGCATGGCGCGCCGAATCCCAATACGGGGGACGCCTACCTTGTGCCATATGACGGAGACCCCACCTTCATCGATGAAACCGGGTATTCCCTGAAGACCCTTTATGAGCAGCTCGGCAGGCTCCCGGCAAGGGAGATTGTCGTCGCGCTCGACGCGTGTTTTTCCGGCGCGGGCGGCAGGTCTGTCATCGCCAAAGGCGCCCGGCCCCTTGTCATGCACGCGCAGAGCGCCCTTTTCATACCGGGGAATGTGAGCGTCCTGGCTGCCGCCGCAAACAATCAGATCAGTTCGACTTATGACGCCAAGAGCCACGGCCTCTTCACGTATTTCATGCTTAAGGGGATCAAAGACGAAAACGTGGTGGCCCGGAACGGCTCGATAGCAATCAACGATTTGTTTGCTTATCTGAAACCCCAGGTGGAGCTGATCGCGAGGAAACAATATAATAATTCGCAGTCCCCGCAACTTATTCGAAAGGGGAATTAGTCTTCCTGCAGGAACAATAAACCGTCAAAGTAATGTTTGCCCATAAGTGCTCGTTATTGTTTCCCTTTGGTCAACAGGGTTGACATAAATCCTTTTTTCCTGCTAAGGAACATACCTTGCGAAGCCGTAGTATAAACCTTTAACCAACATTAGCCGGCAGGGAGGTGAGGAAAGGACAGGCTACTACCAGCCAATATGGCCGATAAGGAGGTTATCATGGCAAGAATAGGGATACGCCTATTTGCGATCATGATGGCGACCATACTGCTCCTGGCGTTTAGCCTCATTGCGAGTGCCGAACAATCTATCAAGACGGTTGCTGTCAAAGTTTCAGCTTACACTTTAACGGAGTTGAACGATTCAAACGGAAAAACCGCATCCGGGAGAGATCCGAAAGCCGGTTACATAGCCATCTCCAGAGACCTTGAGCAGAAGCACGGGCTCAAATTCGGAGATAAGGTCCACATCAAGGGATTAGGGATATTCGAAATCCAGGACAGGACCAGCGAAGACAAGAAAAATTGGGTCGATATTTACATGACCAACTACAGAAAAGCCGTGCGGTTTGGACTCAAGACTTTAAAAATTATCATCCCCTTTCGTTCGGTTAGCTCTTCCGATTGATTCCACGACATAAACATTTTCAACCTGGCCGGGGGTACATGGGAATCCGATTCTTTTCCATCTACGATATGATTTGCAGGAACGCCCTGCTCTACCCCGGCCGGGAAGCAATCTTTTATAAAGGCCGGAGGTTAAGCTTCCGGGATTATAAAGAGTTATGTGACAGGGCTGCCGCCGGGCTGGCCCGGGCCGGCATAAAAAAACGGGACCGCATCGCCGTCCTGGGCCGCAACAGCGACAGGTTCCTGGCCCTCTACGGGGCGGCCGCCAAAGCCGGCGCCATAATCGTCCCGCTGAACTGGAGATCGAGCCGGGACGAACTTGAATACATGCTTCGGGACAGCGCCCCGAAGCTGATCTTTGCCGATGACGACCACCTCGAGACCGTATCCGGGCTTGCCCCGGACATGGATTTCCTGGAAACAACCTGTTCATTGGGCGGGCGGACCGCTGAAGGCTTTATTGAATTCGAAAAGTTCTGCGCCACCGACGGGAATGCATCCCCCCCTGACGCTGAGGACGCCGGAAATATTGAGGACATCGAGGCGGGCGACGGCTTCGTCATAATGTACACCGCCGCTGTCGGCGGCAAGCCCCGGGGTGCGCTTCTGAGCCAGTCGAACATCCTCGCCGTCAATACCGGGTTGATCGATCTCTTCGGGCTCACGGCAAGGGACTCCAATATCTGCTCCATCCCCCTTTTCCATATCGGCGGCCTCTCATTGTGCGCGGCCGTGATGCAGCAGGGCGGCCGGAACGTCATCATGAACCGCTTCGAACCGGCGGAAGCCCTG
>JBDKTK010000050.1:0-2078 GCA_039680225.1 Syntrophaceae bacterium | reverse complement strand
GTTGTCCACGATATGGAAAAGCGGCATGTTCATGCCCATTTCTCCCACCAGGTCTCCCACGTTCACCCGGCGCAGGGAAACCACCCCGTCTATCGGAGAAGTTATAATCCCCTTCGAAAGGCGCGTCTTCGCCTGGATGCAGTCCTCCCGGGCGGCCTCCACCTGGGCGCGCGCGGCGCTCACCCTCGATGCCGAGGCCTCCGCTTCCGTCATGGCGTCGTCGAGATTTTGCTGGGTGGCCAGCCCCGCTTCCTTAAGCTTCTTCATCCTCTCCAGTTCGCGGGTCGCCCTCCGGTCGCCGGCCTGCGACTGCAGATAAGACGCCTTCGCCGATTCCAGGGCCGCCGCCGCCCGCTTCGCCGTTGCTTCGAGCTCGCGGGAGTCGATGCGCGCCAGCAGGGCGCCTTTCCTGACCCTGACCCATTCGGTCACGTGGACTTCCCTGACAACCCCCACTACCTCGGACTTGACGTCCACCTCGTACTTGGGAGCGAGCGTCCCCGTAACGCTGACTGCTTCAATCAATTGAGAAGCCCCGGCCACAGCCGTTTCGACGGCGACGGGCGGCCTGGCGCTTTTCTGCTCCGCATTGTTCGCCGCATCGCCTCCCCGGCAGCCGGCGGCGATCAGAGACAACAGTAATATGAACAACAGTCCTGCCCTTTTCATGCGATCACTTCCCTGACCTTTTCTTTTTCATCGCTATTTCATCAAGCACAATCCCGAGGATGCGCAGGCTGTCCTCGATGTCCATCATGGATTTCCTTTCAAAAATCTGCTCGTCCACGGCCGCGTGCGACACCGCCAGGATTATCTGCGCCGTGTCCTCGGCGCTCTGTTCGCGGAATTCCCCCGTCCTGACGCCCTCCTCGATCATGCGGGTTATGAAGGCGTGCAGGCCGCCCCAGTAACCCTCGAAATCAAAATACGGAGAGCCCTGCGGCGGGCCATAATAGATGGCATGCATGAGCTTCACAAAATCCTTGTTTTCGACGACGAACACCAGGATGCGTTCGAAAAGGTTCAGCAGCCGCTCGCTGACCTTGCCGGGGTATTTCAGGTATTAGTCTAAAAGCGCGTCCAGGTCCGTGAAGCGGGTCTTAACTATCTCGGAATAGATCCCTTCCTTGTTCTTGAAGTAATAATAGAGCACGGGTTTCGTGACCCCGGCCTCCTCGACCATTTCCCGGACCGAGGTCGCCGCGTATCCTCGCTGGGTAAAGAGCTTCAGCGCCGCTTCCAGCAGACGCTCCCTGGCGTCGCCTTCGGACCGCGGTTTCTGATTTGTCTTTTTCATGTGCGTCCTTTCCTGTGTTTCCGCTCATGCACTTCCTCCGGCCATGCCCGGCAGGCCCCTCCAGCGGAATCCTCCCTCAAGAATTACTACCTACCGGTAGGTATAGATATAGGCAATGCAAAGACTTCTTGTCAAGGAAAAACTTACCGATCGGTATATTGATAGAATTTCTTCAGGTGAGCGGCAGGGTGCATTAGAGCGGTTGCTGTCCCAACATTTGAATTCAATTTCTTGTGTGTAGTCCATATGGAATATTACACTTCTTTGTATCCTGATACCAATCAGGCTTAATCTACGCCTGGAATTACATTTCATTAATCAGGTATTCACATTATCCCCTATACTTTTTTGTTGATCTATCCTTACATTAATGGTAAATCGCTTAACCTACACGTTGTCAGACATAAGGAGGCAATATAATGGCTTTGAACGGCTTTCAAACGCGGCAGGAATTAACCGCGGAATTCAACAATATCCTGAACAGCAGCAAGATCACCTTCAAAATTGAAGGCCTGGGCTGCAAGCTGGCCGTTGAAAGTTTTGAGATAAACGAGGGACTGTCAACATGCTTCGACGCCAGGGTATCCCTGGTAAGCCTGGATTTGATCCGGATCGGGGAAGTCATGAAAAAACCGGGGACGCTCTGGATATACGGCAGTCCGGAACCCCGCTATTTTCACGGCCGGATCAGCCGTTTCCAGTATGCAGGCATGAACGGAAAATACCACCTGTACGAAATCAGCCTCGTGCCCGAATTCTGGTTTTTGCTCATGAACGAAAA
>JBDKTK010000049.1:0-9689 GCA_039680225.1 Syntrophaceae bacterium | reverse complement strand
GGCGGCGGGATGTAGGCCCGGGCACGCTTTTTGTCCATGGAGAACCGGATCGCCAGGATATCCCCGCCATAGTGCCACGGCGGGGAATCGATCACCGAGGAACGGCCCTTCGGGGTAAGGGGAAGCGTATAGCCCTTTAATGGAAACCTTCCTTGTGCCGCCATGGATTTTTCCTCCTTCCATGTGAGAAGTTCAAAAGCAGGTACAAAAAGGCCCACGCCGGGTCAACGAAGGTGCCCTTCCCTCCCGAAGACGGTCGTCTGGAGCCGGAAGATCCGCTTCGCGGCAAAGCAATCAGACGACTTCAATGGCTACGGGGGTGCTGCAGGCAATGTTATCTGAAACGGGGCACCTGCTCTCGATTTCATGAACAAACGACTCTTTTTCCGCTTTCGACATGTCCGCGTCAATATTCAGAATGACTTTTATCCCTGCAAAGCCCGCCCTGTTTTCCTTGCTTTTGCCGAGCAGTGTCTCCACATCGAAATCGCCCTCGATTTTCATATCGATGCCTCTCAGGGGGATCCTTTTCTGGTTTGCCATGATTCTTGCGACGGTGCCGATGCAGCCCGCAAGGGATGCGAAAAAATACTCGAGGGGGCTTGGCCCTGCATCGGCTCCGCCGGCTGCCTTCGGCTGATCGACAACCATGACATGCCCCCCTGCTCTTACATCAATCTTGAATTTCTCATCCAACTTTGCATCGACGCTGACTGTCTTCATTCTCGCCATGGCTGCTCCTCCAACTATTATTTTATGGCACGACTTCCATGCCCTGCGATGTCTGATTGGTTGGCAGTGGGGGCATGGGCTCAGAAACAGTAACAAAAAGCCGCAGTCCAAGTCAATGCAGGACCTGTCGAAAAAATGCGCAGGCGTCGGAGACACGCCGCGTCTTTTCATGCGGTCAATATTGCCTTGACATGCAAAACCGAATGTCCCTATACTTCTGTTACTCACCGCGCAAACTCTGATCAAAAAATACCAACACAACTTAAAGAATGGAGAAACAAACATGGCAGAAGAAAAAGGACTGAATAAACCGGTAAAGCTGAAGGCGGACCTGGCGGCATTCCTGGGTGCCAGCGCGCTCCCCCGTACGGAGATAACCAAGAAGTTGTGGGACTACATCAAGGCGAACAAGCTGCAAACCAAAACCGTCAATGGAAAACCGGAAAACGCCGGCAAGTTCATTGTGGCCGATGCGAAGCTGGTTAAACTATTCAACAACACCAGGATAACCGGCAAGAGCGGCAAGGTCACTGACCTGACAAAGATGAAAGAAGGCGAGACGATCGATATGATGCAGATGGCATCCGTTGTCAGTGCCAACATCGAATAGACTGAACACATGGAATGGTTCATTCGACACAGGCGGGCCCGGCAACCCGCCTGTTTTTTGCTGACCCATCCTCTCCCCGCAAACAAACCTTCCGCCGTGACGGGATAGACGAAACAGGCCGGAGTACTGCGAAGCAGTCAAAGCCCGTCACCGGGCCGCAAATTTGTCTTTCACTCGGTGAGGGTTTTGTATATCTTTATAGACGAAATCGGCATCACTTCTGTGCGTTAAGCCGCCCCCCCTTTCCATAACGGATCCTCAACGGTATTCACCCGTAAAGGAGGGACCATGATTCTTCGGAAAATTGTCATCTGCCTGTTCAGCGCTTTTCTCATCCTTTCCTTTTTTTCGGCGTTTGCCAATTTCGGGAGGGACACCGCCACCGACCTCGCCTCGGCCCAGGATCAAACCCGCAGTGTCGAAGACCGCCTCAGCGCAATCCGCACCATGGGCCAATCCGGAGACGAAAAACATTCGGATCCCCTGCTCAGCACGCTCAGGGACAAGGGCGAGGACCGAAGGGTCCGGGCCGGGGCTGTCCTGGCCCTGGCGGAGTCAGGCAAGCCGAGGGCCAAAATCATTGAAGCCTATGAAGAGGTCTATCGGGACCGCAGGACCGGAGAGAACCTCCGTTATACGATTCTTCTCTCCCTCGGCACGCTGAAAGCGACGGAGTCCCAGGCCCTCGTCTCCGAGGCCCTGTCAGGCGATGACGACAGGCTCCGTTTCAAGGCCGCTCAGGCCCTGGGCATGATCGGGGGCGATGACGCCGTGAATCTTCTGGTATCCCGCCTCGAGCCGGAGCAGGACCGCATGGTCCGCGCTCAAATCGTCCGTGCCCTCGGCCGCAGCGAGAGTGCCTCGGTGGAGGGTGTCCTTGTGTGGGCGCTCAAGACCGACCCGGAGCCGCTGGTGCGCTACAACGCCGCCCTTTCCCTGGTTCAGCTCAAATCCCTGGGCGCGGCGGGACGGGAGGCCTTGAGGGTTGCAGGTGAAGATCCCTCGCCGATGGTGCGAAAGATTGCGCAGGAGGTGGGCCGATGAAAAAGACCGTCCTCATCCTGATTCTCGTGTCCTGCGTCTTCGCCTCTTCCGAGGCCCTGGCCCTTCAGAGGGGCGCCATCCTCTACCACACGAGCAAGGGCGACACCCTCTATGGGCGGGCCGCCGCGCTCGAGCTTCCCTGCTCGGTAATCCAGTTGGCCCACCGGGAGATGAAATCCGGCCACGTCGGCCTGTACATCGGCAACGAGCGCATCATCCACGCCGTAACCCCGTCGGTGGAAGAGACGGCCTCGGTCAATTTCATCCCCCAACGCGATCTCGATGAGGGCTGCCGCTATCTCGGGGCGAAGGTGCCCGTCGGTTTAGATGCATGGCCCGAGGAGCAGGTGGATCAGCTGATTCTCCTGGCCCGGGAGCAGGTGGGGAAACCCTACGACATCCAGTTCCGTCACCAGAAAGGGCCGGAAACATTCACCTGTGTCGGCCTCGTGGAGTACCTCTATGAACAGCTCGGTTACAACATCACCCCGGATGGATACTACTCGGGCGGCGCCGGGGGTCTGACCTACACCCAGACCTACAACTGCGAGTCCTCGTTTGGGCTTGACGAGCCCGGAGTGAACACCTTCGCCGAACTCGCGGAGTTCTCGAGCTTCGAGCACCCGCTGGCGGATCCGCTGAATGTCGGCCTGATCCACGAGGACAAACGATACATGTTTTTCCCCTACACCCAGTACCTGCAGGCAACGACCGTCGATGTGGCAACCGACATCCCCATCTCGGGCGGTGGCGCTTCCGACGGTGACGGGGGGAACGACTGTTTCATCGCGACCGCCGCTTACGGGTCGCCCCTGCACCCCCACCTGGGGCTCCTGCGCGAGTTCCGCGAGCGTTACCTCAGGACCAGCTCCGTCGGTCGTCTCTTCCTTTCCGTCTATGAGCGATATGGGCCTTCCCTTGCCGCCCTCATCCAACGGCATGACATCCTGAAAGGACTGACCCGCATCGCGCTTCTCCCGGTCCTGGGCCTGTGTGTCCTTATTCTGCACACCGGGCCGCTGCCCCTGATCGCTTTCTTCTTCGCCTTGTGCGCTCTTGTCGTCTATTGGGTCTGCCGGAGGAAATCGCTGCGGGAGGTGTAGATTCCCCGCCCCCCGCGCGGCTGCCCTGTAGGAAGGAAGCACCGTCATGCACGGAAAGCATCTCTGGGTCTTGATTTGTTTTCTGCTTCTGGTCCCGACCCGGCCTTCACTCTCATCCAATGCCTGAGATCGGGCTCATACTTTTCGTTCGGATCTTTGGCTTTTTCCCGATGGCCACATCCGCCCGGCCGGTTTATGCTTTTTGCGCGAACGGAAACCGATCGACCATTCCCTCTTGAAAGGAGAGCACCATGCAGCAGGTATCCTTTTCGTTCCCGACGCTGGCCACGGCGCAGATGCCGACCCAGGATCAGATCAACGCCACGGTGAATCAGGCTGCGGCCGTCATCATCTGCGCGTACCTCGAACACCTCAACAAGCTGACGGAAGTCGTCCCGCCGGGCAGCCAGAGCGCTACGAACATATCCATCATGGGCGCAGCCGAGCTCATCACCCTCATCAACGACGTTCAAGCCGCCCTTCGCGGTGTCTGAGCTGCGGGCCGCGATCATGCGCACTGCGCCTCACACCCGTGAGTGGAGAGGCAGTCCGGCGCCAAAAGGCCGCCCCCTCCACGGGGACGGCCTCCCTGGTTCAGAGCATCGGGCTGCCCCCTTGCGGCCTGGGGAACGAAACAGACGTCTTTGTCTGCGCCTTGTACCCTTGTACCCCTGAGCCCATGGACCCATGAACATGATCAGACACTTTTTTATACCGGTCCCCGTCACTTCAGTTCTGATAATCTCGCCCGTGCGGCCCTGGCCTGATTGGTCTGGGGATATTTATGGATGATCTGCTGGTAGACGATCTTGGCGCTCGCTTTGTCGCCGAGTTTCTGAAATGACATGCCCTGCTTCAAAAGGGCATCAGGCACCTTGTCGCCCGCGGGAAACCCCTTTATCACCTTTTCGTATTCGACGATGGCTTTTTCGTATTTCTCTTCGATGTACCAGGTTTCTCCGATCCAGAACAGGGCATTGTCCGAATACGTCGTGTTCGGATGCTGTTTCAGAAACTTCTGAAACTCCCCCCGGGCCTTTGCGTACTGGCCGTTCTTGAAGAGCTTGTAGCAGGCATCATAGGTGGTCTTCGGATCTGTTTTTACCTCCGCGGACGGCTCTCCGCCCGTTGCTGCGGATCGTTGCCCGTTTGGCTCCTTTTTACCGATCCCCATGGAATCTTCGATGCGTCCGATCCGGGAGGCCAGGTCGTCCAGCCGATCATTCATGGTCTGGCTCCGGCCCGTGGCGGTGAATCCCTTCTTCATCTCTTCCATCTGGCCCCGCAGCGTCCGAACCTCGTCGCGGACGTTCCCGAGATCGGCGTTGAGATTGGCCTGGTTTTCCCGGATGGCCCGCGTCGTTTCCGCGTAGTTCTTCTCGTACTGGTCGAAGCGGGCCTGGAGCTTTTCCACATCGCCTCGCTGGCCGGACATCCTGCTGTCGTAGTCCCGCTGGGTTCTCCTGAGATTGTCGGAAGTCGCACAGCCGACGAGCCAGACGAGGCAAACAACCGCCAGAGGAACGATCCATTTTTTCATGATGGCCTCCTTGGAATCTGTCGACATGGTATTTTGCGTCGAATGGACGCGCAGGCCGGAACGGATGCTGTCCGTGCGATCACGATTTACTCCGCGCCCGCCTTGACCGGCCCGCCGGTGTAGGAACCTTTGCAGAGAATGCCCGTGCAGTCCGTATTGAGCATCTCGTAAATGATCTGACCGGTGTTGTTTCTGACCTTGAAATGCCCCACACCGTCGGCATCCCCCCCGGACAGGGCAGTCGGCCGCCAGTCCGTAAAATCGAGATTGCTTTTCCGGGCTTTCGAGCCGGCGCCGACATTGAGCTGAGCCCGCACATTGCCGGAAGGCTCAAACAGGGCCCCCTGGTCGCAGCCCTGATGCCTCCGGGCAGTCATGCAGTGAATCTGGTCGTGATAGCCGGCGTGGAGGGTATAAAAATACGTGTCCGGATGATACCCCGGAGCGCGCCTCAGACTCAGCGGTCCCTCGGCCGCTGTCCAGCGGTTGAATCCCGCCGATGACCGGGAATCCGGATAAAAACCAAAAATATATTTATTGAAGACATTTTCGGACCCGCAGGTGGAGACAAAGGGATTCCTGTATCCTGCGGCAAGACAGGAGGGAAGGCCGCGGATGCCCCCGGCGATGTTGACAAACCGGCGCACGCCGGCCCAGCCGTTTTTCCCCTGATGAAGATTGTCCTGATACGTCAGGGCGGCAAGCGACATGGTGGCGCCCAGCGAATGGGCGACAAGGTCAACCTCCTGACTGCCCGTGTAGGCCTTGACGGCTTCGATGAAGCGTATCAGGATGTCGTACTTTTCCGGCCTGTGATAATTGGTCTTGGGTGATGCCTGCTCTCCGGCGGACAGGTAGGTTATTCCGAAGAGCTCGCAGTCGTTGTAACCGCGCGACTTGAGTTCCTGATAGACCGAGCGGGCGGGCGGAGTGTAATTTTTGACTGAGCCGGTTATCGGGGAATCCCAGTTGATCGCCGAATCGCCATTGCCGTGGATAAAAACAACCGGCGTGCGGCCTGCACGGCAGGCGCCGCCGCCAAAACCGCCAAAGCCAGCCTGCGGGTTGAAGCCGCCGGCATACTGAAGATCGGGCCCGTCGCATTTCGGATACTCAAACTTTCCGCAGCTCAGCGCGAACCCGGGCTCGTGAAAAGCAAAGACGCAAAGGAGAACGATCCATAAGGATAGTTGGATGCGAACAACCGTCTTCATCTCCACTCCCGCATTTGCTAAAAAACCACTTGAACGGGTATGCCTGCCCTCATGAATCCCGCTCTTAATTCTTCAGCTTTCTCAACGAGATAATCATCTTCCCTGGCCCACTCCAGCTTATTCTCTTTGTAGATCCGGTTGGCGTAGGAATAATTGAGCCTGTCGATCAGGATGTGGTCGACCTTTCCCGGGAGCTGCCCGATCAACCCCTCTGATTTGGGAAGAACGGGCGCGATCATGGCAAAGGTCCGGATCCCCCTTGAATGGAGGACATCCAGGGCATGTATCCTTTCTTTTATAGGAGAAGCTCCAGGCTCGAAGAGCTTTCTGATCTTTTCATCGGCGGTCGTGATCGAAAACCCCACTTCGATGTCGTTGAACTGTCCCAGGATCTCGATATCCCTCAGGACCAGGGACGATTTGGTCTGAATGGTCACGGGCCACTGATTTTCCAGAAGGACCTCGAGACACCTTCTCGTAAGCCTGTACTTCTTTTCCGCCGCCTGATAGGGATCGCAGACGCCGCTGACCCAGACCCTGCCCACCCGCTTCTTCCTGATTTCCCCGGCCAGCAGCTCCGGCGCATTGATCTTGATGTCGACGAACTCGCCCCATGTTTCCCTGTGGCCCGTAAACCTCTTCATGAACGCCGCATAGCAATACCTGCAGGAGTGGCTGCACCCCACGTAGGGATTGACGACATAGTCGTAGACCTGCGATTTGGAAAGGATGGATTTTGCGAGAATCTCTCGGACGATCATGCGCTTCCGGTGGCGGAAGGTTCAGAGGCTCATCCGGCAGGGTGCCGGCCTGTCATTTGCGGCCATTTTTGCGATCCCTGGAACCGAAAGGCAGGAACATGGACAGTGGCTTCATGAATGCTTCCAGCTGGTTGAAGAAGTGCCTCTGCATGTCGGAAACCATCCTGTCGTAGACCTGCCCGCCCAGGGTGCCCTCGAACTCCTCCGATTCCAGTTTGCCGTCTGCATACCGCTTTTCCTTCGAGCGGATGCGAGTCTGGCCGTTCATGGAAGATATCTCCCTGTACGAGTAGTGGAAACTGATGAAGGGAGACGCTTTCTGAACAGGCTCGAGGACTTCGATCTCTCCCCGGTTCGCTTTTTCGATATCCTTGCCGATGCCCTTTTTCGTGATGTCCTTCCGCATCCTCTGCCTGCTCCTGTCTTTTCGGGTCAACCCATGACTGCAGCGACGCTGCTGATAGGCAAGTCTACACTCCTGATTCTCAAATTGCAATGCAACTCGTCCCGCGCCCCGGTCCCCCGTCCTTTTCTTGCCTGACCGGGGGCGCGTCCCGCAACCCCGCTCTATGGGCGGGGTTAGGACGCGCGATCCTGTTTGGTTCTTTCCTTGCCGGGAAGCCCCGCCCTGTGGGCGGGGAGCTTCACATTGACTAAGGCGGTCACTAAATAGTCTACACAATTCGTTGAGACCAAAGATGCCGGATTTGTCATTCCGGACTTGATCCGGAATCCGGTCGTTACATGGATTCCCGCCTTCGCGAGTATGACACCTCGGCCGAAATGCGGCCCCCGATTCCCGCCTCTCCAATTCCTGTCTTCTGACGAGACAGACCAAAAAACTGTGCAGCAGCCAGTCAGGTGGTGTTATGGCGTATTGACATAATGACGTTTCGATGCAACACGGGGCGTGGAGGTGATATCATGAGTGAACCGGCCAAGCGTTCCACGATTTACCTGGACCCCGAACTTCACCGCGCTTTGCGCCTCAAGGCGCTGGACACGGGGCGTTCCATGACCGATCTCGTCAATGAAGCGGTTCGCATGGCATTTCGCGAAGACCAGGAGGATCTTTCGGCCTTTGACGAGCGGGTCAAAGAACCGGAGATGACCTTCGAAGCGCTTTTGAAGGATCTGAAGGCGCATGGGAAAATATAACCTTGCCTTCAAAAAATCCATGGCCAAAGATCTCCGGGCCCTTCCCGCAAAGGACGTCCATCGCATCCTGCAATGCTTTGAGCAACTGGCTGAAAACCCCCGGCCCCCGGGATGCGAAAAACTCTCCGGTCAGGAACGGTATCGGCTGCGCCAGGGCATCTATCGCATCGTCTGCGAGATTCAGGATGACGTTCTGAAGGTCGTTGTGGTGAAGCTCGGGCACAGGCGGGATCTTTACAGGACACATCGCTGAAGGAGCTCTGAGGAACCGACCTCATCTGCGCCCCGATCCTCAAAGTGCGAGCAGAATGTGCCGATAGAAATCCTTTTCCCGCTCCAGGAGCTTCTCCAGAACCGGCGTGGCGGGGGAGAAGTCCGGCGCCTTCCCTTCGCTGATCTGCCGGAAGACCGCAGCCGCATCGTGATAGATACCCTCGATGACGGCCAGTTGCTTTGAAAGGCCCATTCTCTGAAGCGCCGGGTACCGCCCTTCCTGCTCCTCCAGGAACTGCCGGTAGAGGGTGCGGAAGCCGGCACCCCCCGTTCCCCGCCGCTCGATGACCTGGTAGGTGAAGCGCGCCGACCACTGCCAGTCCGCGACGTCCTTCCAGCCGGGCAGGCCCCCGATGAGCGCCTCCAGCGACCGGACGCCGTAGGCGAAGGGCAGCCCCGGAACGCCGTGCAGATTCTCCTCGGCCCACCGGCGGATGGCGCCCTGCACCACGGCCTCGTCGATGCGGAACCCGGAGAGGTCCTCGAGGACGAAGAACTTGTTGTTGATCACGTAGGGCGGAAAGCCGCCGCTCCGCGCACGTTCCATGTCCGGGGTCGCCACGGCGAGCAAATTCGGACGGAGCGTGTCCGAAACGTAGAACTCGTCCCTGTCGTCGTCGCAGCCGCAGATGACCACGGCGTGGCCGGGGAAGCGCTGATCGGTGTTGAAGTAGGGGAGATACGCGATGTCGGTCTGGATGAGGACCGGCAGGCCCCGGCCCACCGACGCCTTCGCCATCCGGGTCGCCTCGGCGGCATCCTCCGTCTCCCGCCACTGAAATTTCAGACCCACCGTCCGAAAGAAGTTTTCCTCCAGGGTGGCGTGGCGCACGTGGACAAGCCGCGACGGGGGATAATCACAGATCAGGTGGAAGAATCCCGGCCCCCGCCCCAAGCCAATGACGGCGGGCTCGCTGACCTGGAGCCCCCGGAACGCCAGGACGTTGCGGATGGCGCTCGACGCGCAGTGAAATCCAGGCTGATGACGGTAACCCGGGATGATCTTCCCATCGGACATGATGCCCCTCGCGCCGTGAATGCATACGGGAATCTTCAGACCAGGCACATGGTCACGAAAGACCGGCCATAAACGGGGAGCGGTTCTGGAAAAGAGGATTAACTCGGCCTCTCTTCGATTTTATACTGTTCCGCGAGAAATCTTCCGGACGGTTCCCCTTCGGCCTGGGGGCTTTGCTTCCTTGCGTCGTCCCGGGGCTTCGACAGCCGCACCGCCAGCTTGACGGCCGCCACGGG
>JBDKTK010000048.1:0-2022 GCA_039680225.1 Syntrophaceae bacterium | reverse complement strand
CGGATTTTCTTGTCCTTTAAAGCCTCTGACATGCGTTCTCCAGTCTGAACTAGTTCGATGAGCTTATCACTTTCGCACGGGAGTGAGCAAGAGAGGAAACTCATTTGCGCCGATACAGCCTGAGGCTGATCGGGTCGAAGTCGGGGCGAAGTAATGGACATCTCTCCTTTTAAATGACATAATAATTATGATAAATAGCAATCTTGGAATAACCGCAGCAAGGGACTTTTCACCAGAAAATGAACAAAGAAAGATGTCTTGCCTTATTTGTTAAATACCCCGAAAAAGGCAAAGTGAAATCCCGGCTTGGCCGGTCGATGGACGAGGGTATGGTTGTCCTTCTGTACCGCGCTTTCATCGAGGACCTGATTGAGAATTTGTCGCAAGGCGATTACGATTTCAGGATAGCTGCCCATCCGGGAGAAAGAATAGGCGATTTCCGCAAAGAATTCGGGAATGCGTTTTCATATATTCCCCAGGACGGACCGGACCTGGGCAAGAGGATGCTGAACTCTTTTAACCGATGTTTTTCCGATGGGTATCGCTCTGTTGTTGTTATGGGGAGCGACATCCCCGATCTGCCGCAGCGGATCATCGAAGAGGCTTTCCAGGCCCTGGAAAAAAACGGCGCAGTAATCGGCCCTTCCCATGACGGGGGTTATTACCTGATCGGTTTTTGCCGGGAATCGTTCCTGCCGCCGGTATTCGAAGGCATCATGTGGGGTGGGGACGGCGTATTTAAAAAGACCGTGCAAATCCTGGAAAGGGCAGGGCTCCGTTTCCACGTGCTTCCGCAATGGAGGGATATCGACCGGCCGGAGGATATCGCCGCCCTGATCAAAGACAGCGGAAAAACCGGTTTTGCCGGTTCAAAAACGATGGCCTGCCTGCGCGGCCATGGATTGGCGCCAAGGATTGTGAAAGACAGCCGATGACCCCCAGGTTCTCAGTAATCATACCCGTGATACATGAAGAAGCTCTGATCAATTCGACAATCGGCCACGTCGGGACTGTCCGGGCGGACGTGTCCACCGAGATAATAGTTGTGGACGGAGACCCTGAAGGCACGACAATCGGGGTAATCCGGGACAGAAGTGTAAAAACCGCAGTCAGTGAAAAGGGCCGGGGAAACCAGATGAACAGGGGCGCCGCTCTGGCCCGGGGGGATATCCTCATTTTTCTTCATGTGGATACGCGCCTTCCCGCCGGCGCGTTCGATTTAATCGAAGCGGCGTCGGGAGATCCCGCCTGTCCGGCCGGCGCCTTTGACCTCGCTATCGCCTCCGACAGGCTCGTTTACCGTATGCTGGCAAAAGTTGCTTCCCGCCGCTCCCGCCTGACCCGCATTCCTTACGGCGACCAGGCATTGTTTTTCCGCAGGGAATATTTCAATTCCATCGGCGGCTTTGCAGACATACCGCTCATGGAGGATGTGGAAATAATGAGGCGCCTGAAAAAAAGCGGGACGAGGATAGCGGTCATTGACCGGCCTGTCACCACATCGGCCCGCCGCTGGGAAAAGGAGGGCGTCATCAAATGCACCCTGCGCAACTGGCTGTTGGCAACCCTCTACCTCTCGGGCGCTTCTCCGCAACGCCTTTCAAAATTCTACAAGTAATACCGCGCTTTAGAGGGGATCATCCAATCCCTTTTTTTTCTGATAACGCCTGAAAAAAAACGGGATCAGGGACACGAGGACAATCAGGGCAATCCCGATGATCAGCGAGGCGGAAATCTTTCCCCTGAACAACTCAAGGAGAGAGCTCGAGAAAACTATAAATGCAATGCAGGCGGGAAGCATGCAGATGAAGGTCGTTACGGCGTATGGCAGGAAGCCGATTTTTGTCATCCCGAATGCGTAGTTCAGAAGGTTAAACGGGAACAGGGGGATGAGACGCGTGAAGGCCACCACCTTCCACCCGTTCTTCTCAACGCTCTCGTCAAGGCGGCGCCATCGGGGGCTTCTGAGCTTTTCTTCGATCCAGCCCCTGGCCACATAGCGGGAAGTGAGGAAGGCGATGC
>JBDKTK010000047.1:0-3422 GCA_039680225.1 Syntrophaceae bacterium | reverse complement strand
AAAGGCGGAAGAGATAATCATGAAAACTCCGGGCGTGAAATACTGCACGTCCGTCGTGGGCTACAGCATGCTGAGCTCGGTCCAGAACACATACAGCGCCTTTTTCTGGATTACCCTGGAAGACTGGGCCGAACGCAAGAAGCCGGAAGAGAAGTACGCGGCCATCAAGGCCCGCCTGACCCGCGAACTGGGCAAATTTCCGGAGGCAATCGGTTTTGCCTTCTCCCCGCCGGCGATCCCCGGGGTCGGGACTTCCGGCGGGTTCACCTTCATCCTGCAGGACAGGTCCGGCAGGGACGTGAACTTCCTGGCCGAAAATACCGGCAGGTTCCTGGAGACGGCCCGCAAGCGGCCCGAACTCGCGGGCCTGAGCACCACTTTCCGCCCGACCGTCCCCCAGCTGTTTGTGAAAGTCGACCGCGACAAGGTCCTCAAGCAGGGCGTCAACCTTGCGGACACATACAAGACGCTCCAGTGCTTCATGGGCGGGATCTTCGTGAATTACTTCAACCGCTTCGGGCGGCAGTGGCAGCTTTACGTCCAGGCCGACGGGGAGTACAGGACAAAGGCGAGCTACCTGGGAGAATTCCACGTCAAAAACTCTGACGGCAACATGGTCCCGATGGCCGCGCTTATCTCCACGGACCCGATATCCGGGCCGGAATTCACGATGCGCTACAACCTTTACCGGTCCGCTCAGATCAACGGCAGCGCCGCCCCCGGGTACAGCTCGAACCAGGCAATGGATGCCCTGGAAGAGGTGTTTGCCCAGTCGATGCCGCGGGAAATGGGCTTCAGCTACCTGGGTATGAGCTTCCAGGAAAAGAAGGCCCGGGAAGGCGTCCCGCCGGCGGTCATCTTCGGGTTCTCGCTGCTGTGCGTTTTCCTGATCCTGGCGGCGCAGTATGAGAGCTGGTCGCTGCCCTTCAGCGTGCTCCTGGGGACGCCCATAGCCGTCATGGGGGCGCTGGGCGCCTTATGGGTGTTCCGCTATGAAAACAACGTTTACGCCCAGATCGGGCTTGTCATGCTCATCGGCCTTGCAGCAAAAAACGCCATCCTGATTGTCGAGTTCGCCAAGATGGAATACGAAAAGGGAAGGCCGATCGTGGAAGCGACCCTCGCCGGGGCAAAGCTCAGGCTCAGACCCATATTGATGACATCTTTCGCATTTATCCTGGGCTGCGTGCCCCTGGCCCTTTCCAGCGGCGCCGGGGCCATTTCGAGGCAGGTCATGGGGACGGCCGTCATCGGGGGCATGCTGGCCGCGAGCTTCATTGCCATTTTCCTCATCCCTGTCACGTTCTATCTGGTGGGCAGGTATGCCAAAAGGCCTGAACCCGTTGAAGCTGAATTCAAGGCGGAGGACCAGGGCCATGAATAAGGCGGCCGTCGTGCTGATCATTTCCGTTCTCGTTTTTGGGTGCACGGTCGGCCCCGATTACAAGCGCCCGGCGATCGAAAGCCCCGGGCAATGGCGCTACGCCGAGCGGGAATCCCGGGACACGGCCAATACCGCCTGGTGGGAGCAGTTCAACGACCCGGTCCTGAACCGGCTGATAGCGATCGCTTTACAAGAGAACTATGACCTCCGGACCGCCGGGGCCAGGGTGGATGAATATATCGGCAGGTACTGGACCGGACGTTCGGGCATGTTCCCGCAGTTCAACGCCAACGCGAGCGCCGGGAGGAGCCGCGCCTCTGAAGAGGGCCCCGTCCCGCTCACCCCGGGGGTCAAGAACCCATACAATATCTACAATATATCGGCCCTCGGCAGTTGGGAGATCGACCTCTGGGGCAAATGGCGCAGGACCACGGAAGCGGCGCGGGCCGATCTGCTGGGCACGGCAGAGGCCAGGCAGGGGGTCATCCTGTCGCTTGTCAGCGCCGTGGCGCTGGGCTACATAAATCTCCGGGAGCTCGACAAACAGCTCGAGATCGCCATCCGGACAGCCAAAAGCCGCGAGGACTCATACAGGCTTTTCAAGCGCAGGTATGAAGGCGGCGTAGTGTCCGAACTCGAGCTCTATCAGAACAAGTCGGAATACGAAAAGGCCGTGGCCAGCATTCCGCAGATAGAACGGTCCATAGCCCTCCAGGAAAACGCCCTGAGCGTTCTCATCGGCAGGAATCCCGGGCCTATCGCCAGGGGAAGAAGTCTCGATGATCTGGTCCTGCCGGCAGTGCCGGCCGGCATCCCTTCGGAGTTGCTTGCCAGGCGCCCGGATATCCGCCAGGCCGAGCAGACCCTCATCGCCGCCAACGCCAGGATCGGCGTGGCCAAATCGCAGTACTTTCCCAGCATATCGCTGACCGGCCTTTTCGGGTGGCAGAGCACGGACCTCTCCAATCTTTTCACCGGCCCGGCAAAGGTCTGGAGCTGGGCGGGCTCCGTGTCCGCTCCCATATTCACGGGGGGGTCGATAGCGGGCCAGGTGAAGGCAAGCAAAGCGGTCCAGCAACAGTCACTGTATTCCTACCAGAGCGCCATCGAGACGGCCTTTCGCGAGGTGGAAGACTCGCTTG
This sequence comes from Syntrophaceae bacterium, assembly GCA_039680225.1. Taxonomy (GTDB): domain Bacteria; phylum Desulfobacterota; class Syntrophia; order Syntrophales; family UBA4778; genus JBDKTK01. Next base: position 896 of record JBDKTK010000047.1, on the reverse strand, counting down.
CCGGCCAGAAGCTCACGCGCCGGCAGCTGGAAGCCCAGGCAATGGCGGTCACTTCTCTGCGGCAATACGCGCGCGTTGCCCGGGTGCGCTACGATAACGGCTACACGAGTTACATCGAGGTCCTGGATGCCGAGCGCAGCCTGTTTGAAGCCGAACTGGAATACGCGCAGACGCAGGGAGTGCTGTTCGCCTCGCTGGTAAATCTTTACAAGGCCATGGGGGGCGGCTGGGTTGTCTTAGCGGACCAGATGACCTCCGGCCAGGCGCAGTCCCTCAGGTAACCCTTTTACGCCGGGCAGGAATCCCCATCGTGAGCCCCTTTCGCCCGGCCCCTTGTAATGATCGAAGCGTTCACAGGCCGGCGCTACCCGGCCATCCTGATTGCGCGGCCGGTCTCGCACGCAATGGACACCCGGAGGACCGGGTGAATGCAATTTGTATGAACGTTCAATAACATGGAATTCTCAATCAGGCTGGAAAGGTTTCTGCTGCTGCTCCTGGTCGCCGGCGTGGTGGCAATCGTGACGCGGCGGGTGCGTGTCCCTTACACAGTCGGGCTCGTTCTGGCCGGAATAGGGCTTTCCCTTCATCCTTTCTTTGGGGATGTGCCTTTTTCAAAGGAACTGATTTTCAATGTGTTCCTGCCGCCGCTCGTCTTCGAAGCGGCCATCCGGATCCGCTGGAGGGATTTGCGCCGGGACCTGCCCGTCATCCTGCTGCTCGCCACTGCCGGCGTTGTCCTGTCCGCAGCTGTGACCGCATTGGGGATGAGGTACGCTGCAGGCTGGACCTGGGCCGGCGCCCTGCTCTTCGGCGCACTTATCGCCGCATCCGAGCCCGTCTCGGTTGTTGCCACCTTCAAGGAAGCGGGTGTCCGCGGAAGTCTGCGGCTCCTG
>JBDKTK010000046.1:0-7725 GCA_039680225.1 Syntrophaceae bacterium | reverse complement strand
TACTGCTCCCGACTCCTGATTCTACAAACCATCGGAAGGTATGTTCCGGGCAGGTATTCCTGATTCATCAATGCTCCAAAACCTTATCCGCTGAAAGAAAGAATATCCGGCGCTGCGCCGCGCATCTCTTAATGGTTTGCAGGAAGGCCGGGGTATTACTCCCCGGGTAATTTTAAAGATACAACATTGCCTCGAAGGCGATTTGAACCGCTGCCGGTCAATGAGATTTGTTTGTTATTGAACAGGACAGCCACGCCCCGGGCGTTTCCTATTTTCACTCTGAATTTTGCAGCCTCCCTCTCCAGTTTATCTCCGGGCTGGAGCATTACTTCGTAGGGCGGATTGTTGTCCTCGGCAATCCTCATCCAGGCGGGCTGACGCGCGTAAATTGCAATCTTGTTAAGGTCGGGAAGGGGAGGGGGGCCTTGCTTTACGGCCGGGGTGCCGGACATTGCCGGCACAGCGCCCGGGTTGCTTTCTGCTTTTCCGCCAGGGTCGGGAGTTGTGGATATTTTTGCCTTGAAAGCGGGAGGCGGCATGGCCTTATCTGTTGTGAGCATCCCTAAATCGGTCTGCCAGAGGCAGACAGCGGCGATGCCGCAGGCGAATGCGAGAATAACAGCCATGGCCAGTAAAGTTCTGGCCAGTATGATTCCCGGCCCGGGTGAGGAAGCTGCCTTTTGCGGCGCCGGGCTTTTTTCAAAAGTTTGCTTCCGGGGTGAGTCATTGTCCGGTCCCGGACCTTGAGCGGCAGGGCTTTCCGGCAGGTTTATTTTCTCGCGGCCTGAAGCAATCTCGTTTACAAATTTTATATGTTTCTTAATTGTTTCGGTGAACTCTTCGGGGGAATATTCAGCATCAAATTCGATCGTGTATTTTGATTGAGAGTCGATCCTGACAGAAACAGTTGGCATTAACCGGGCCTATTATGGAAAAATCGCCGTCAAATTAGTGAGTAAAAATATTTCAATCCTTGCTGTTCATTATGGAACTGTCGTCCGTCAGGACCAGTGCGGTCACGCGGTCCATCGATCTTTTGATTTCGTTCTCCAGCTCGTCCACCTTGGATGATAAAGTGGCAAGCCCCCAGGAGAGATTTAAATCTTTTTCTATCCTTTTATGACTGGAAGTAATCAACGAGATGATCTTGATATAGCTCTCGAATACGGCAATAAATTCTTCCGGCGTGTACTCATCTTTTATCTGCATCGTGTAGGTCGACCCCTCGTCGATTTTGATCGCAATAGTACTCATGTTATCCCCTTTTCTCTCAATTTTGAAATATTATCGATTTTATATAACCCATGCAGGACCTATATTCTACAAGATTCTGAATAAAAATAATTAATCTCTTTTCCGGCAGGCAATGCTTGTAATATTCAAACCTTTATAGTAGATACAGGCGTCTGCTAAGGAGGTAAAGTATTCATGCATGAGTCAAAATGCAGATTATTTACTTTAATCCTTGGCCTTTCTCTTGCGCTGGTCTCTTCCTGCAGTTCCGATTACTCCATAGGCCGGGATTACCAAAGAACCCTGAACAACGGGACGAATTCCGTCAAAACGGATACGGTTTATTTCCTGCTGGACAATTCCGGCCCCATGGGAGAGCCATATAAAGGGCGGGAAAAAATCGCATCGGCAAAAAAGGTCCTGTATCGGTTGAACAGGGTTTTCCCTGAAAATATAAATGCCGGCATGCGCAGTTTCGGGGTGAATTATTTTGGTTTCGAATCCTCAAAGCTCGATTACGGCATAACAAGATTCTGCTGCTGGGATTTCGGAAAAGCCGTCCAAAGCCTGGATATTCCAATGGGAACAGGCAGCATGGAGTCTGCGTTGAAGGCTGCAAGCGATGATTTGAAAGGCCTGCCGGGGAGGATCGCCCTGGTCATATTATCAGACGGAGTAAGCTCCGGCGGCAACCCCGCCGCGGCCGCCGCGGACCTCAAAGCGCTGCTCGGCCCCAGGCTGTGCATTTATACAATCCAGTTTGGAAACGACAAAAAAGGCGGGGAAATCCTGGGCAGGATAGCGGATGTAGGCCGGTGCGGCACAGCGGTGAAGGCCGACAGGCTTGAAACCGAAGATAATGCCAGGGCATTCTTCAATAACATGTTCCCCGCAATAAAAACCTCCGGACAGTTGAAACAGAATGTTTTGGCTTCATCCGCCCTCGAGGAGAAAAAAGATATCCCCGAAGCGAAATCCGAAATACGGGGAAAGCATAAAAGAAGGGGTATGTCCCGGGGGGTATTCCTCAGGCTGCAGATCCGGTTTGACAGCGGAAAAGCCGATATAAGGCCAATTTACGCCGGCGAAATAAAGAAGGTGGCCGATTTTATGAAACGGTACCCGGAAATAAAAGTGGCCATCGAGGGACACACGGACAGTTCAGGGAAAACTTCCTTGAATACAACGCTTTCCCGTGAGCGTGCAGAAGCCGTGATGAACGAACTTATCGAGACGTATGGCATCGACAGTTCCCGGATTAAAGCGGTTGGGTACGGTCCCAGACGGCCCATTGCGAGCAACTCTACTGAAAAGGGGAGGGAGAGGAACCGGCGGGTTGAAGCGCGGCGGATTTCGGGCTGAACGGATAAACAGCGTGCCGGGTAAAACGACCCCGGTCCCGGCCTGGTCGGGATATCCGGATTCCGGAAGAAAACGAAATAAATATATTTCCCCATAGACAAAAGGCAGGGTCAAACGGCTCTGCCTTTTTCTTGGCCTGAAAGAGGAAAGAAATTCGCCGCAAACTTGCCATATTCAAATAAAAATTCCTGTAGATTTCGGCAGATGGCCGGCTGCAAGAAATGTTTGCTTAATCAACATGATGGATGTATCGTAATAACAGCTTGGAATTCACAATTGGTTGAGCTTGGGTAGGTTTCTTGTACAGGCAAGTTGAAAGCGAATAGTTGAAGTTTTCCTGCCGGAGATATTTCTTCCCGTAAGAGCCCCATTTTTGCAGCATGCAGTAACTAAGGCAGCCCTCAGGCCCGGTTGGGCCAGGGCCGCCTGTTCATGGTGGAGTTCGTGTGCGAACTGAAAATACTGAATCTGAAATTTCAAACGAGGTGGGCAATGCATAAAACAAAATTCCATAAGGTGTCGATCGGATTTTTCCTTTTTCTTTTCCTCATTTCCACTGCGGCGCAAAATGCGCACGCATCGGGATACGCTATTTTTACCCAGAGCGCGTCGTCGCTCGGCCAGGGGGCGGCGGTAGTCTCGCATACGGACAGCCCCTCAACCATCTTTTTCAATCCGGCGCTGATGAACAAGCTTGACGGCACGCAGGTGGAAATCGGGACCACGCTGCTGTTCCCCGAGCGGGAATTTACAAGCGATGCGACCGGGAGGACTTACAAGACTCAAGACGATGTGTTTTATCCCAGCACGTTCTACGTCACCCACCAGATCAATTCAGTGGTGAGCGCGGGACTCGGGTTTTTCAGTCCCTTCGGCCTGGGGACCGACTGGGGCGACACCTGGGAGGGGAGGTACATTTCGACCAAATCGGAAATGGAGACCTACAATATCAATCCCACTGTTTCAGTGAAGGTGATGCCGGGGCTGTCGCTGGCAGCGGGGGTGGACATCATCTTCCTGAACGCGACCTTTGAAAAAAAGATAAATTCGGGAATGGGATTTGACATTTCGCAGAAATTCAAGGGAGACGGGACGGGGGTCGGCTGCAACTTCGGACTTCTGTATGATATTACAAAAGACATTTCCCTGGGTGTTGGCTACCGGAGCGAAGTCAAGGTGGACATTGACGGCGACGGGTCTTTTGACCCGCAGGTCCCGCTCTTTAACCTGGTTGACTCATCGGGCCACAGCAATGTTACCCTGCCGCAGCAGATTTTTGCCGGGGTCTCCTATAAAGGGTTTGAGCGCTGGGTCATTGAGGCGGGCATGAGATGGGAAGACTGGTCCAGCTTCCGGTCGCTCAATGTGAACCTGGACAGCGGCCTGGATTCCTCCCAGCCCCGCAACTGGAAAGACACCTTTGCTTACAATATCGGGATTCAATATAAATACAACGATACACTCACCCTTCGCGCCGGTTATCTGTACGGCCAGAACCCTGTGCCGGACTCCACTTTCGATCCCATTATTCCAGATTCCGACACGCACCTGTTCTCGGTCGGGACCGGATTGAAGTTCGGAAACCTTACGGTTGACCTGGCGTACGCTTACCAGCTGCAGGAGGACAGGGACAAGCGCAACGACATCGGCGCCCCCGCCGCGGCCAACGGCAAGTATACGACGTATATGAATATCGTGGCGGCAAGCCTGAAATACAGTTTCTGAGTAAATTATCCCCCGTTTCCCCCCTGTGAAAGAGGGGGATACTTGAATTTTTTTCGCGCAGTCAGTATTTACCGGATTGATCTGATTGACCCGGGATGTGAGGCCATGACTATATGGATTTTTGCACAGGCAGATAAGGCAGCAGAAGAAATTGCTGGGACCGTAGGACCCAGGAAGATATCCGTCCTTGGGGCTGAAAACAAAGAATTTCTCCTTGCCTTGAAAGAGGCCTATCGCAGGGGTTATGCAGAGCCTGTTTTGATCGGGAATGAGAAAAAAATAAGAGACATAGCCGGGGAGATAAGCTTTGACATCTCGAAGTTCCGCGTCATCAATGAAAGGGACCCCCAGGAAATAGCCGAGCGCGGGGTCCGGCTTGCCGCTGACGGAGAGACCGATTTCATCTTGCGTGCCTATATAGGAGGCCCCCCTCTTTACAGGTCTCTCATCCGGGCCTCATCGAAGGGGGGCGTTAAAAGGCAAATCTGCGTGCTGGGTCTGATACAGTTTCCAGTTCTGCCGAAACTTATTGGTTTTGCTGATATCGGCATAACTGTAAACCCCGGTTTCAGGGCAAAAATGGAAATCCTGAAGGACGCTGTCGGCATGTTCTCCCGGCTTGGATATGAAAGCCCGCAAGTGGGGCTTCTCGCCGCCCGGCGGGGGGTAAACGATAACCTTGATTCCATTGCCGACGCCGCCAGGATCAGAGAGGCTTTTGCAAAAGGGGAACTCCCGGCATGCTCCCTGGTGGAGGGTTCGTCTCTCTCGGATTTCCTCCTCGGACCGGAAGGTTTTATTGAAAGTATCGACAGGATTGATTATTCACGGATTCCTGACATTATGATCATTGCCGATCTGGATTTCGGCAATATCCTGGCGAAGATCGAGAGCATTGCCGAGAGGGATTTTGCCTCCGGCGTCAGGAGACACGCCTTTATTCTCGGTACGGGAATGCCGATCGTGATCCCCTCCAGGTCGGATACCCACAAGACGATCATAACCGATATAGCCCTTGGGGTTTTGATTTCATGAAGCGAGAAGTTCCCATATTACGCAATTTCAAGCAGATCCTGGAAAAGGCCCAGGGCAATGGAAGAAAGAGGCTGGCTGTCCCGGCGCCCCGCAGCCGGAGGGTATTTCAATTCCTTGAAGAAGCGGAAAAGACCGGATTGATAACTCCAATACTTGTGGGCGAGGGCAGAGCAGATAAGCCGATAACAAAAGATGTTCTTGATGAGGCCATAGCGATCGTCGGAAATGGGGAAGCAGATATAGTCTTTCAGGGCGATGCCGGGGTGGATGATTTCATTGACGCGCTTGCGGTGGGACCGGAGGCGTTAAGCTATATTTCCCTTTTTGAGTTGCCGTCCGAGAACAGGCTGATCATGCTGACCGATACTTTGATTCAGACGTTTCCGGACATGAAGCAGAAAATCCGCATCCTGGAGAATGCCATTGAGTTTGCCGGGGCCCTGGGTATCGAAATGCCAAAGATTGCCGCCCTGTCCGTGGCCGAACTGGTCAATTTCAGCGTTCCTTCTTCGGTGGACGCCGCTGTTCTTTCTAAAATGTCCGAACGGAAGCAGTTGAAAGGGATTATTGACGGCCCGATTGATATCGATTGCGCGTCATCCCGGGAGAGGTCTTTGAGGAAAGGCCTGAAGAGCCCTGTAGCGGGGCAGGTGGATATATATTTTATCCCGAATATAGAAGCAGCCTATTCTATTGCAGAGGTCCTGGTTTTCCTGGGGGGGAGCATGCCGGCGGGAGTGCTGACGGGAACGGGATTCCCCATTGTTCTGAACCTCCGCTTCGAGTCCCCTTATTCGCTGCTTGTGGACACGGCCCTTGCATCGATAAGAGATTAATCCCCGGCCCGGAAACCTTGCCTTTCAGCTTCAAAGTTTCGCCCTTGGGTCTGTGCATAGACAAAATTCTTAAGAAACGGCCCTACCTGAACGTATTGGGACCACCCTCACCAGGCGTGAAAAAACCACGGTAACCGATGAATTCCTCCTCTTCCATCCGGTCAGGAAGTTCCGAGCCCTTTTCAGCGGTGGCGAAACACCGCTCGCCGTTGTCCAGCCGTGCAATGATAATGGGCCACGGACGGCCGTCGGCGGATTCGTGCAGGACCGTGTAGGTCTCCACGGTTGCGGCACCCCTGGGCCTTTCGTTCAATACCGGGCTTTCCAGTTCGTCTATCCTGGCCTGGACCAGCTTTTTGGGCTCGCGACCCCAAGGCTTTTCCGGTTCGGTCCCGCTGTATATCCCCACGGAGTGCTTCGTCAGGAAATACCCCACCCCCGTGACCATGCCGAACTCTTCGGGATTCCTGCGCAGCCTTTCGACGGCATGGGCGATTGAATGCAGCGTGTAATTGTTCCCGGGCCCCCCGAAATACGGCAGCCCGCCCGTGATGGTAAGGGGCGGAAGGTTGTTGACGGGCAGGCCCATCTCCATGGCGGAGATGATTGCCGCGCACGGGAAGCAGCTGTACAGATCGAAGAAGTCGATGTCGCCGATTCCCTTGCCCGCCGTTCTCAATGCCGACTCAACGGTGAAGCGGATTACCGGCGATGAGTGGTAATTGACCCTCTCGGAGATGTACCACTGGTCGGCGGCCTCGGCGCCGCTGCGGGGATAAACCCACTTTTCTTTCGGTATCCCCAGCTTGTGCGCCGTCTGCGTGCCGGTCATCAGGACTGCGGCTGCCTGGTTCACAGGCAGCACCGGGTTGGCGTACTTTGTATAGGGGAAATTATACAGGGGGTTCTTCGGCGTCGGTTCGACGATATTGTCCTGTTTGCTTCCGTGGTTGAACCATGCATAAGGATTCCCCTGGGCTACGGTAGCCATGCCATTGAAATATTCCCTCAGGAATTCGCGCTGCTGGGCCATGGTCATGTTCAGATGGACGCGCAGGGCGTTTTCAAAGAGGGGGTAGATGCGGGGGGCATGGAAGGCCCGGTGCAGGAGCTCGTGCGCCGTCTCGCCCGTCCGGACGTCGCCCACCACCAAAGGCTCCTGCTCGTAGCGTTTGTGCAGGCTGTCCAGGTCGAGGACCTGCCGGAAATTCATGTCCCTGTAAAGGGCCTCCGCGCCGACTATCAGGGCGGCCTTGATTTCGCCTGCCGCGATCCTGTCGGCTGCCCGGTTGACGAACAGCTGGGGGTTGTCGCCGCCGATGAAGGACTCCTCGCGCAGCGCCGGGTTTATCCCCGCCTTGCTGCATATCTTTGCCACCGGACTTTCCCTGTGCTCGGAAAAACTCCCGACAACCGAGATGAGATCGACGTATTTGAGGATATCGTCCCTCCCCGTGTCGCGGACACAGGCGTCGATCGCGAGCTTCGCCAGATCAACCACGGTAAGGCTCTCGCCGATGATCTTGTCGCGGTG
>JBDKTK010000045.1:0-7596 GCA_039680225.1 Syntrophaceae bacterium | reverse complement strand
CAACCGAGAACTGATAACTCCCTGCCGATATATTTACATCTGAAACAGACCATAGAGTTAATCCAGCATACCCGTTTACTACCATCATGTTTGTACCTTGACTGGCGCCGTAATTTCCAAACATCGGTCCGGAAATTAATTAGCTTTGATAAAACCTGCTACACTTAAGCTCAAAGCATGCCAAAAATTATTCTTCTTTAAATTCAGATACTTACATAGAGAATAGCATTAAAGTGTTGCATACCGTTGCTTTATTTAATACTTGTGTGCGAAATAAGATATTTTTGTATTTGCTTCCTACCAAAACAGGAGTTGAGAATGCATATAGACGAGAATAATTTTTTCAGGGAGGCCACATTAAGAATCTGCGGCAGTTTAGAGTTAGACAGGGCTCTATGGAATTGTTTTACATTCATACGTGACTATGTCCCGATGGATATCATGTTAATTGTTATGTATGATCCAGGGTTGGGTATCGGAGAAACAATTGCAAAAGCAGATTCTGAAGGTGGGGTGCTTACATCAGTCAAAACCATCGCGTCTCCGAATAACCGTAATATGTTCGATGAATTTATTAAAAATCCGGGATCGGCCCCCAAATTTTTTGTGGGCGACAGAATCGGCGATCATCCAATTATGCGGTCCATGTCCGACATAATCGGGCAACCTGATTCTGCATTTATGGCGATTATACTGAAACCGGAATGGAAACTGCTGGGAGGTATTTTCGTGGGTAATAATGCCGGCCAAAAGTACTCCAAAAGACATATACAATTATTTTCTCTTTTAAATGAACCCTTTGCCATTACGCTCAGTAATTACCTGCGTTACCGGGAGGTCTTGAGGCTGAAAGAGGTCCTGGCGGACGACAACCGGTATTTTCAGGAACAACTGCGCTGTCAAGCGGGAGAAGAGATCGTGGGTTCCCATTTCGGTCTGAAGCAGGTAATGGAAATGGTATATCAAGTAGCGCCTCAATCCAGCCCCGTCTTATTATTAGGAGAAACCGGGGTGGGAAAAGAAGTCATCGCTACGGCAATTCATAATTCCTCGCCCCGCAGAAATGGTCCATTTATCAAGGTTAATTGCGGGGCCATTCCGGAGTCGCTCATGGACAGTGAGCTTTTCGGACATGAGAAAGGGGCGTTCACCGGGGCGCTGCTGCAGAAACGCGGTCGGTTTGAACGGGCAAACGGGGGTACCATTTTCCTCGATGAAATCGGCGAGTTGACACCAGGGGCTCAGGTCCGGCTTCTGAGGGTTATCCAGGAAAAGGAGATTGAACGAGTAGGCGGGAGTGATACCATATCCGTCGATATCCGGGTAATTGCCGCGACTAACCGTAACCTGGAATCCATGTTGAAGGAAAAGAAGTTTCGTGAAGACCTCTATTTTCGTCTCCGTGTATTCCCAATACTTATTCCGCCGTTACGGGAAAGGCGTGCCGATATACCTGTCCTGGTCCAACACTTCATGATGAAGAAGGCCCGTGAAATGGGCTTGCTGGAAATCCCCCGATTAGAATCAGGGGCTATCGATAAATTAATGCATTATCACTGGCCGGGAAATGTGCGGGAACTGCTTAACGCAGTAGAGCGGGCCCTCATCCTCAGCCGGGGCAAACCTTTGGACTTCAATGATCTTGGGGAAATTACAAAGAGCCCCGCATTGCCAATGCCGAGTAAAGATGCCGCAGGCATACATAGTTTGGATCAGATAATATCCCTTCACATTATGCAGGCACTCAAACAAACAGGGGGGCGTGTTGGGGGCGATAAGGGGGCAGCAAAGTTACTTAACATGAACCCTTCCACACTCCGGACAAAAATGAGAAAGCTTGGCATTCCCTTCGGGAAAAAAATGTCGTACTGAAAAATACTTGTTACATTGCGGGTACCGAAGCCTTTTATATCGCTTTTGGCCTATTCGTCACATGCCAACGATTTCCATGATACTTTTGCGCATATTGCTTATACAATCTCAATACTATTTTATTCCACACTATTGACATTGCATATTCGAAATAAAACATAAAATATTGTTCTATACAGCAATTGTTCAGCTACCTTTGTTAACTGCCTGTATTTGCAGGTGAATGTTTTTGGCATGATTTAAGCTATATTAAATTGTATCAATACCCTGCAGTCTTCAATTGCTACCCCTTCCGTAAGCCTATGTGGAAATTGAAAGGCTTGCAGGGTATTTGATGCAGGACCATAAATAACCGAATGCAAATGCAGGGTCCCGGAGATTTTATTTCAGGTACATATAGATTTGAATTGGGCTGAAGTTCAGCTCTTTTCTTTGAAGGACTAGGGTCATGTCACGGGCATAACCCTAGTCCCCCCCATTCTAAAACCATCAGCACAGTGCAAAGATAGCGCCCGGCGGACACAATGATCTTTTCTTTCAAAAATGGCAGAGGAGTACTTTCCTGGAATCTTTGAAAGAGACAAGATATCCCGAACGAAACAAGGAAGACTTTTCAATGATGGTTACTTTCATAAGATCCTCGGGTATCGAGGTGTTCAAGGTTTTTCTTTTATGTTTCTCAATCATCTCACATCCAAAATTTTCGGGTTGAGGTAATCACAGGTTCATTCTTTTTCCGTTGGTTTTACCCTGTACCAGGCGGTATACATCACCGGCAGTACCAAAAGAGTCAATACCGTCGCACCGAAGAGACCTCCCGCGATTGCTATCGCCATTGGACCCCAGAAGACGCTGAACGACAAAGGGATCATGGCCAGAATGGCCGCCGCCGCGGTTAACATGATGGGGCGGAACCGGAGCACCGTGGCATTGATGATCGCGTTCCACAGGGATTCACCGGCCGCAGTTTGGCGGTCTATCTGGTCGATAAGGATGACGGAGTTGCGCATGATGATTCCCGCCAGGGCGAGAACGCCCAGCTGAACGACAAAGCCCATGGGCCGTCCGGTCAGGAGCAACGCGAGGCTCACCCCGATGATCCCCAGCGGGGCCGTCAGCAGGGTCAAAACCATCTTGGAAACGCTTTGAAGCTGGAACATGAGCAGGGTCACGATCACCAGTACCATGAAGGGGACCGGCTCCATCAGCCAGCGGATTGCCTTCGTGCTCGATTCCAGCGGTCCGCCGATGTCGACGGAGTAGCCCGCCGGCAGCGATTTGCGAAGAGGCTCCAGGCTTTTATAAACCGCCGCGGTCGCATCGTTGCCGAGGACGCCGGAGATGGGGTTGGCCTGGGCCGTGATGGTGGGATTGAGGTCCCGCCGCCAGATCAGGCCGTCTTCGGCCTCGAAGCTGATCTTTGCGACCTGGTTCAGGGGGACGTACCTGCCGTTGCCGATATGGATATTCAGGTCCTTCATGCGCGACAGGTCCTCCCGGTTCGCGGCATCGACACGGAAGACGATGCTGACGGTCTTGTCCCTTTCCCGAAACTCGGCGACGGGTGCGCCGGAGAGGAATGTTTGCAGGTTCAGGGCCAGGGTCTGGCTGTCGAGGCCCATGGCCCGGGCCTTGTCCTGATCGACTGCCAGGTGCAGGGTTTTGCCTTTTTCGTTCCAGTCGAGATTGACGTCGCGGAGGTTCCTGTCGGCGGCCATAATATCGCGGACCTGGCCGGCGATCTCCCGGACCTTTCCATGGTCGTAGCCGGTGACCCGGAGCATGACGGGATAGGGGTCCGGCGGGCCGTATTGGAGGAACTTGATATTGCCCAAGACATTGCAGAATTCCTTTGACAGGAGGTTCTGAGCCTTTTCCGTCAGCTCACTGCGGGCTTTCCTGTCCTTCGCAAGGATTACAAACTCCGCGTAATTGGTGTCGGGCAGGGTCGGCTCCGCCATCAGGACGAAGCGCGGGGCGCCCTGGCCCACATAGTAAGTGTAATTGACGACCCGTTCATCCCCGTCCAGGCAGTGGGCAAACCTCCGCGCCTCTGCCTCGGTGGCCTTCAATGATGCGCCTTGCGGCAGCCTGATCTCCACAAGGACCTCCGGGCGGACCGACGCGGGAAAGAACTCCTGCCTGACCAGCCCCATGAGGAATATGGACAGGACGAAACAGGCCGCCGTCGCGGCGAGGACCAACCGGCGATGGGCCATAAGCAGCTCCAGGAGCCGCTTGAACCGGACGTAAAAAGGCGTGTTGTAGATGTCGTGCCCGGAGCCGCCGCCGTGTGCCGGTTTGATCCGGATCATGGCGTGTCCGAGTAGCGGGGTCGCCGTTCCGGCGACTGTCCACGAGATCAGCAGGGCAATCGTCACGACTGAAAAAATGCTGCCGACATATTCCGCAGCAGCCCCTTTGGAAAACCCGACAGGGATAAAGCCTGCGCACGTGATCAGGGCGCCCGTCAGGCGCGGATAAGCGGTTGCCGTATAGGCGAAAGAGGCCGCAGCCGATCGTTCCCAGCCCTGATCGAGCTTCACGAGCATCATTTCGATGGCGATGATGGCGTCATCGACCAAGAGGCCCAGGGCGATGATGAGCGCGCCGAGCGAAATCCTCTGGAGGTCGATCCCGAATATTTTCATGAAGGCGAAAACGCCGGCAATCACCAGGGGAATGCACAGGGCGACGATGGAACCGGAGCGGAATCCGAGGCTCAGGAAACAGACTATCAGGACAATCGCAATGGCCTCCGCCAGGACTTTCATGAATTCATTGATGGACTCCTTCACAACCGTGGGCTGACTGGAAACGGTGTTCATCTCCATGCCGAGCGGCAGGTCCTTTCTGATTCCGGAGAGGGCCTTTTCCAGGTTCTCCCCCAGCCTCAGAATATTGCCGCCCTTGTTCATGGAAATCGAAATCCCCACGGCCGGCCGGCCGTTGAAAAACATCTTCGGTTCGGGCGGGTCGGCAAAGCTTCTTTTAATGACCGCGATGTCTTCCAGCCGGAAGGTCCGCCCCGCCGCCCGCACCGGCAGGCTCCGCAGGTGTTCGATATCCTCGAACATGCCGGTCACCCGCAGGTGCACGTTGTCTGACGCTGTTTCCACCATGCCCGAGGGGTTCACGGCGTTCTGGGTCTGGACGGCCCTCATAATAAAAGCCGGATCGATGTTCAGTCTTGCCAGCTTGACGCTCTCGATCTCGATATAGATTTTCTCGGGCTGCACCCCGATGAGTTCGACTTTCCTGACATCGGCAATGGTCAGGAGGGAGCGGCGGACCCTTTCCGCTTTTTCCCGAAGTTCTTCATAGGTGAAGCCGTCACCGGTCAGGGCATAGATACAGCCGAAGACGTCGTCGAAACGGTCGTTGAAAAATGGTCCGATCACGCCCTGGGGCAGGGTCCCGCTGATGTCCCTGACCATGTTGCGGACTTCCAGCCATGTGGGCCGGACCTGGGGGCCGGGAACATCATCGTCCTTGAGGGCAACGTAGATGATGGACTTTCCCGGTGTGGAATAGCTTTTGAGGTAATCCAGTCCCGGCGTGTCCTGGAGCTTTTTTTCGATCTTATCCGTCACCTGTTCTTCCATTTCGCGGGCCGAGGCGCCGGGCCAGGCAACGGAAACGATCATCTGCCGCATGGTGAAATCCGGGTCTTCCATCCGCCCCAGGTTCTGATAGGAATATGCGCCGCCGATAAATATAACGGCCATAAAGAAATAGATGAACTGCTTGTGCAGCAGGGCCCACTCGGTCAGGTTGAAGGGCTTCATTTCTCTTCTCCCGACGCCGGTTTTACTTTTTGTCCCTCCCGTAATTTATGGACCCCCGCCGTGACGATGGTCTCGCCCTGTTTCAGCCCTGAAAGGGCCTGGATACGCCCATCCCCGAAAGCGCCTGTTTGAATTGGGCGTAGCCGTACTATTCCTTCGTTTACGACCCATACGCAGGGCGTCTGTCCGGTTTGAAAGATGGCCGCCAGGGGGATCATGACAATCCCCCCGCCCTCCCGCGGACTGCTAAGGGTTACCGAAGCCGTCATGCCCAGCTTAACTTCGAGAGGCTGTTTCAAAAGGGATACACGGACCCTGTACGTGCGGGAAACGGGATCGGCCATGGGGGCCACTTCGCGGATATTCCCGTCGACGATGCAATTGGGAAGGGCCCAGAAGGCAACCTTGATGGAAGACGCACCGCGCAGGACATCGGTGCGGTTTTCGGGGACGTTGATCTCAATCTCCCGCTCGCCGTCCCTTACCAGCGAAACCACGACCTGCCCGGGGGCGACGACCTGGCCCACCTCTGCACTGATCGCGGAAACGATTCCCTGCTTGTCGGCGTGCAGGGTGCTGTAGTTCAACTGGTTCTTCCCGTGCGCCTGCTGGGCGAGGGCCTGTTGGTGGGTGGCCAGCGCTACCTCGTACGCGCTCTCGTGTTTCTCCATTTGAGCGCGGCTGATGACGTCTTCCTTATACAATTGCCTGTATCGCTTGAGGTTCCGCTCCGCCAGCTTGAGCTGCGACGTCGTCGCGGCAACCTGGGCCCCCTGACTGTTAAGGATCTGCTGGATGTCCTGAGGGTCGATCTGCAGAAGAGGCTGCCCCTGCCTGACCCGGCTCCCCAGCTCCACGTCGCGTCGCACAATCTTGCCCCCCACCTGGAAGGCCAACTGGCTTTCATAGCGGCCGCGCACTTCTCCCGAGTAGACATGTTCCTGATTTGCATCCGCCGGTGCGACGACAGTCGTACGGACAAAGGGAATATCTTCCGTCTTGCTTCCTGAGGCGTCGTGTCCTTTATAATATAAGCCCAGTAACCCCCCGGTTACGATCAAAACCGCGAGCCCGCAGGCCGCTTTTTTCCGTTTGATGCTGAAATTGAACATTCGGTTCTCCTATCGGCTTGGATTCAATGCGGGGTGAAGCATTTTGAGACGGACCTTTCCCCTAGCGTCCGTATACTTCCAGCAAGTCGGCGCCAATTGCATAATGGACGGCCGCATCCGCTTTCCGGTAATCGTATTGCGACCGGATATGGTTCGTCTCGGCGACGGTCAGCAGGGTCACGGCGTCGAGGACATCAGTGGCCGTGCCTTCGCCCTCCTCGTAGCGCCTCTTGTTAATCCTGAGGTTCTCCTGCGCCTGATCAACCGCGTCCATGTTGGCGAGGATCCGTGCCTGGGCGTTTTGCCGATCAAGCATATGGCGTTGCACCTCGAGCCTGATTTCGTCCACAAGCTTTGCCCGCTGCTCCAGGAACTGCTGCTTGCGGCTCCTGTTTTTTTGCAGCTCCGCCGCGGTCCTTCCGCCTTCAAAGAGACTGATATCCATCCCTACTATCAGCGACCAGTTGGACTCATGAAGCTGGTAAGAGTTCTCCATATAGTCCCTCGATCCGCGGACAAAGAACTTGGGGAGGAAGTCCGCCTTTTGCGATGACCTCTCCAGATCGACTGCCTTGAGGGTAGCATCCACGATCCTTATTTCCGGGCGCTGCTCGACGGCGGTTTCCCAGGCCTTTTCCAGATCAGGGCCTGGCAGGGCCGCGCCTTTTCCCTCATCCTCAATCGCCCGTACATCGTCCTTGAGAGGCCTCAGGAGGAGATAGTTGAGGTTGGCAGCGCGCACGGCCTTCATGCTCTCCAGGGAAATCAGCTTTTGGCGGGCGTCGGAAAGCCTGACCTGGACCTGAAGGAGGTCATTGCGGGTA
>JBDKTK010000044.1:0-24841 GCA_039680225.1 Syntrophaceae bacterium | reverse complement strand
CCCCTTTCCGAAACCCGCAAATAACTTTGACTTACATCGGCTTGTAGATTAAAAGGTTCAAAAGAATTCAAACACAAGTGCTGGAGGTTAACATGATCAAATTTATATGCCGGCTTGCGTTTCTCCTGATCCTCCTTTTTCCGGGGCTGGTTTTTGCCGTCACGCCGGAAGAGTCGCTTAAAGCCGCCTTTCCCAATGTGGAATTCGAGAAGATGAACAAGACGCCGATCGAAGGAGTCTATGAGGTGATAACCCCCAGGGGCATCCTCTATTATGCACCCAAGGCGCAATGCATTATAGCAGGAGAGATAGTCACGAAGTCCGGAATGAACCTGACCCAGGCGAAAGAGATAGAAATGCTCACTGCGAGGGCGAAACAGGCCCCTCTGGACAAGGCCCTCAAGATCGGCAGCGGGAAAAACACCATCGTCGAATTTACAGATATCGACTGCCAGTACTGCCGTGCCGCATCCCAGTTCCTGGCGAAAACGGAAAATGCAACAAGATACATATTTTTCGTCTCCATGACGGGAAACCCTCAGACGCAAGCCAAGACAAAATACGTCCTGTGCGCCCGTGACAAGGCTAAGGCTTACGAAGAGGCCATGACCGGGAAGCTCGATGATATGAAGTTCAAGGCCTGCGAGTCACAAGATGCCGAGAGCCTCTTTCAAAGCCACAAGGCGATAGGACAGAAGGTGAACACTCCCGGTACGCCCTTCTTTCTGGTCAATGGCATGCCGGTAATGGGCGCCAACATACCGGAAATCAAGGGCTTGCTTCAGGAAGGGGCCAAGTAGTTTTCGATGTCAGCTTGAATTGGAGAAGGCGGCCGGCCGGCCGCCTTTTTTAATATGGCCTTCCGCCCCGCACGTTTCGGACAATGATCTTAAATGGCCGATCGCTTTAAAAGCCTGATGATCGACTCCCGGTCGAGAGACACCTCTTTCAGGATGGAGACGGCGCCCGTAAAATCCAGCAGATCAAAGTCCTTTTGCAGGGGGGTAATAATCAGCCCTCCAAGCTCCACTGCCGCCGGGCTGACGGCAATCCTTTTTTCGCCTTCCAGGTAGAAACAGTCAGGCCGGAATTTCCTCCGCGGAAAGACCATGACCCTGAAGGCGCCGTTTTCCTGCCGGGCAATTATATTCAGGAGGGGCTCGGTCCCAGTCGGGGCCGCGTGCCGCAGGGCCGAGATCACATCTGCCGTCGCCGCTTTTGCCTGTTCGATACCGGGGGCGGTGACAAGGATGATTCCCCTTCCTGTCCTTTCGGCGATGCGGACCTCCCGGTCGTTTGATTTAAACAGCGGCGGCTCTTTGTCCAGGTCCTCGTTTTCAATGGGGAGCCGGCCGGAAGGGCATGCCTGGAAATGCAGGTGGTCGGGAGCGGAAGCCCCGCACTGCGGGCCGTTATAGAAGACTGTATATGCAGGGCCTGCATCCCCCGCCAACAATAAAAACCTGTCGAGGGAATCCGTTATGCTCTGGGGCCGGTGGTCAATGCAGGCGATCGTGAAATGCTTTTCAAAAATAGGGTAGGGGTTGCAAAGGGCCAGGTAATCGCCCCTGTAGAGAATTCCCTTTTGCCCGGGGGGAAGGTTCCCGGTGCAGAGAAAACACTTGCGCTCCCGGAGCGATTGGCCGTCCACCTTTGCCATGGTGCTCCTGATCCGTGCGGGATTGCATTGCAGCACGATCCGGCCCGCGCCCGCGCCGGCCAGGGTCCGCGACTGCCGCTCGCCGAGCCCGGCGTAATTTATTTGCAGCTCGGGCCAGTCCTCCTTCTGGGCGGCCAGGAGGCGCTCGAGCATGTCTCCGAGTCCCTTGCCCCCGTCGTGGCTTTCAAATATCCTGCTGCCGGCCGGTTTCGTATTCATGGAGTATTCCGGCCGAGGTTGAGCCTGATGCGGGCCTGTATCTCCATGGTCCGGAGGCTGTCCTTGTACAGGTCGTTCCTGTTTGCGTCCGCAAACGAGAGGCCCGCGTCGGAGTTGCCCTCCCAGCGGCGGCACAGGTAGACGGGATCGAAAATCCTGCCGATCCGGAATTCGCGGCAGAGCCTCAGGCAGACGGCATAGTCCTCGCCGTAGCTCACGTCGGGAAAGCAGATACTGCGGATGACGGAAGTGCGGAAGGCCCGCGGGGCCCCGAGCCCGTTGACCCGCAGGGCGTTGTTGTGCCCGTTGTGCTCCGTCCACTCGCGGTGGTCGATTACTCCCGGCGGGATTTCCTCCAGCGCCGGGTTGACGAGGCGGTAGGAGCCGATGACCATCCCGTAATCGCCCGTCCGGAAGACATCGACGATCCTCTGCAGGGTGTTCCCGTCCCTGTACAGGTCGTCCGAATCGAGCTGGACCGCGTACCTGCCGCAAGCAGCCGAAAACAGGGCCTCGTTCCAGCAGCCCCCGATCCCCAGGCCGCGCCTGTGCGGGATTATGTGTTTAACTTTCTGGTCCGCGCTTAACCGGGCGACGGCATCCGTTGTGCCGTCGGTCGAATGGTTGTCGACGACCAGGATGTTGAAGGGAAAATCCGTCTCCTGGGCGAGCGCGCTGAGGATGGCATCGCCGATTGTCGCAACCCTGTTCCGGACCGGGATGATGACGCTGGCCTCGACCGGGAAGTTGCCGCTCTTGTCGACCCTGCCGTCATCAACGGGCGGCGTTGCCGATACGGGCTCCAGGAAAGCGCCGATCCTGCGCAGGTGGTTCGTGAACACGGATTCCATTTCCATCTGCGCCGGCCTGTTGAGCGGGTCGACGTAGGCGAACAGGTCGCCTCCGGAATCGCGGCCGGACAAGGTGTACAAGGGTTCCCGGAGATGGAATATCCGGTCCTTGACCGAAAGCTTGAGCCGCATGTCGTAGAACCCTGCATACTCGACATCGGGGACCGGCCCGCAGGATTCCAGGGCCGATTTAACGGCACCGGCATTGAGCAGCATCAGCCTGCCGAAATAAAAACCCTCCCGCACACTGCCGGCCTGGTAATCGATCAATTCACGCCGCGCCGGCCCTGTTTTCTCTTCCAGAAAGAAATCGGGGTAGACCATTGCGGCCCCTGTTGCTGCGGCTGTTTCGAGCAGGCGCTCGAGGCACCTGCCGCCCGGAGCAACCGGTCCGTTTTCAACGACAAGGATGTAGGGGGATGCCGTCTCCGCAACAGCCGCGTTCAGGGCGCGGCCGCTTGTCAAAGGCCCTGGTATTGTCCCGGTGATCGGGCCCGGCATGCCGCTGTCTGCACCGCCGGCATTGAATAACAAGACGCGCTCCACGAGGCCGGAGCCCTTCAGGCATTTCAGCAGGTCCGGACTGAGGCCCGCAGCGAAAACAGTTATCGGTTTCATAGATTATTTCCGTCCATCGCGCTGGAAGTAACCCATTCCCTTAAGAAAATCAATACCTGATGAAGATTAGATTTAATTCCCGGGAGCGTCAAAATTACAAATTTGATATCAGTCCTGCGGTCTGGTAAAAAGACGGCATGAAAAAAGGGAAGACAGTTTTCGGCATCGGCCAGTGCTCGCTGGATTACATCGGACTGATAAAAGAATACCCGCCGGCCGACAGCAAATGTGAATTCACGTCGCTGACGGTCCAGGGCGGAGGGCCGGCCGCGACCGCCCTCGCGGCCCTCTCGCGGTGGGGCCTGCCGTGCTCGTTTTGCGGCGTCGCCGGCGACGACTTGTTCGGCCGGATGATCAGGGATTCCCTCGCGGAGGAGATGATTGATACGGAAAATCTCGTCGTGAGAGAAGGCTGTGCTTCGCAATACGCGTTCATCGCGGCGGAGCCGGACAAATCCAGGCGGACTATTTTCTGGCAGCGTCCCGGGGGCGCTCCCCTCGCGCCCGGTGAGATCGACCGGGACAAGCTGTGCAGGTCAAGGCTGCTCCATACCGACGGGCTCTATGTCGAAGCCTCGCTGCATGCGGCCGGGATCGCCAGGAAGAAGGGCATTCCCGTTTCAGTTGATGCAGGCACCCTGAGGGAAGGCACCCTCGACCTTGCCCGCCTGAGCGATTATTTTATCGCTTCCGAAAGCTTTGCGCGGCAGCTGATGGGACGCGATGATCCGGAAGGGGCCTGCCGGGCCGCAGCGCAGCTCGGGCCCCGGCTGGCGGCGGTCACATTGGGAGCCAGGGGTTATGTGGCGTTTGACGGCAGAGATATCATAAAAAGGCCGGCATACAGGATAAGGGCGGTGGACACGACGGGATGCGGCGACGTCTTCCATGCCGGGTTCATGTATGGGGTCTTGAACGGCCTGGATATGGTGAGGAGCCTGGACCTCGGGGCCTGGGCGGCCTCAAGGGCCGCCTTGAAACCCGGCGGCAGGTCGGGCATCCCGTCACTGGCCGGAATAAAAAAGCACATTAAAAAACAACAGGGCAGGCTGGTTGGGTAACCAATTCCGCCTGCCCGTGCATTTTCTTTATCAAAGACTTTTCTTTGACCTGATATTTTTTTCGTCTTTTTCCAGGTGGCAGCGTTTGTATTTGATCCCGCTCCCGCACCAGCAGAGATCGTTGCGGGAAGGTAAAACTTTTTTCTCCTGAACACCGGTCATAAATTTCATAATACGATCTATCAAGCTCATTTATTTAGTATCTTCTTCCTCCTCCTCGTTGATTTCTTCCGAAGCCCCCGCCGCTCCGGCCGCGGCTGCCTGAGCCAGGCCCGTCCTTCTTGGGCCGCGCTTCGCTCACTGTTATGGACCTTCCGCAGAGCTCTCCGCCGTTGAACCGGCGGACGGCCTCAGCCGCATCCTGTTCCGTTTCCATTTCCACGAAACCGAACCCCTTGCTCATCCCGGTGAACTTGTCCTTGATGATGTTTGCAGATTTGACTTTCCCGGCATTGGAAAAATTCGCGAGCAGGTCCTCTTCCGTCACCTCAGAAGCCAGATTGCCGATATAAAGATTCTTATTCATGGTCCCCCCTTTCCCCAGTTAAAAAAAACCGCCAACACTCCTAGGTGCGGGCGGTGCCCTATAATGCCCGTATTTGAATATTTTACATTTTTTCAACTTATACCATTTCATGCGGACGGGCAACGTTTATTTCCATAATGCTTGAGATGAAAAAAAAATAGTGATAAAGCACAGTCAAACTTGTGACATCTCGTACGGAGCCTCAAAATAATGTTGCACAGGATCGCGGCTATTCTGACAGCGGCAGCTATTGCTGTAACTATTATAATCTGGGAGCCCCAGCCGACTTCCCTGCCTTCGGCGTCGCAATCCGACCCGCGCAAGGAAGACCTCAGCCGGATAGAATACCCGAGCACGAAGAATATCAGCTGGAGACCCTATTTCATGAAACCCGACGACAGGCTGGAAACCCTGTTCGGCAGCGATTGGGTGCATGTCGCCAGATTCAACAGGATCGACAGGCACCATGCGTATCCGGGAATGACGATCAAGCGGCCGGAAAGGGTATGGGAGGTAAGGAATTATAATCCCATGCCGCTCTTCTACGAGCCGGCCAGGAACCATGCTAAATATATCCTGATCAGTATTACCGAGCAGTGGCTGGCCGGGTATGAGTATGGAAAGCTGAAGGTATCCTTCCCGGCGGCAACCGGGACGGAGAAGAATCCGACGCCCACAGGCGTTTTCCGGATTGACGCCCACGACAGGTGGCATTCCTCATCTCTCTACAAGGTGAAAGATTATGACGTCCAGTACCCCATGGACTATGCCCTGAGGTTCCATATCGAGGACGGCATTTCCTACTGGATCCACGCCCGCGACCTTCCGGGGCGGCCGGCCTCCCACGGCTGTATCGGCCTGCTGTGCGAGCCGATGCAGAAGCGCACCTATGGTGCTCCCGAGAATCCCGTCATGGACGATGCCGCGGTGCTCTACAGGTGGGTGGTTGTCCCCGGTGAAGACGAAGGACAAGAGGCGAACGGGATTATCGAGAACGGGCCGGTTGTCGAGGTGACCGGAGGGTTCCCCGTTTACGCATCAAAATGATTCGCCGGGTGATTCGTTTTTTATGAATTGATTTTTTCCCGGCAAAGGCCCGCTGTGGCGAGCAGCCGGGGAAGACTTCCGGATTTCCCCGCAGCGTCGATCAGGTTGTCCAGGGCGGAGGGGATGTGCTCCAGGAAAGGGGAAAGCCCTTTCTTCAGCCCTAAAAAGCCGTAAGCGCCCAGCGACTGCATGAGCCTCTGCGCAGCGGCCTCCCGAAAGCATTTTTCAAAGGCGTTCCATTCCAAATCGCTGCCTGAAATGAGGAAATAATATTCCAGCAGCTCCAGGCGCTCTTCGCCGGCAAGCCTGACATAGGGGTCGTACAGCAGGGAGCCGAGATCGTAAAAGGGGCTTCCAGTCCGCATGCCCTGGAAGTCGATCAGGTAGACTTCCGAATTGCTCACCATGATGTTCTGGGACTGGAAGTCGCGGTGGACCAGGCAGCTGCGCGAATCGCAGAGCCGCCCGGCCAATGCCGCGAGTTCATTTTCCAGCTCCGCAGACTGCGCAGCTCGCGCGGCCAGACCGCAAAATTCCTGCAGGAAATTTCCCCGGAAATATTCCCGCTCCCATCTGTAATGCTCCGGCCCGAAGCCGGGCATCATTTTTACCATTTTTGTTCGGGCGCGCTCCGCGGGAAATGAATGCAGCCTGCAGATCATGTCGAGAGATTTGCGGTACAGGCCGCGGCGGTGTTCCCAGGCGGCATTGCGGAACGACCACAAGTCGGTATTCCCGAGGTCCTGCATGATTGTGACATGGAGTTTTTCTTCATCCGCGATTATTTCCGGGACGGCGACCCCGATGGTTTTCAGGAAGCGCGCGAGCCCCGTGTAATAATTGTTTTCCTCGCGACCGGGGCTGTAGTTCACCACGATCACGGATTTGCCACCGGTTTTGCTGTTGACCAGGGCGCGGTAGAAATTCCGCTCGGAACCCCTCCTGGAGAGCGCGATTATTTCAAGGGAGTCTCCGGGATTGAGCCCCAGGACTTTACGGACGGCGCCGGCTATTTCGCTTTCGGGTAAAATCATTTCCTGTCTTTCACTTTTTCGTATTCTTCCAGCGATCCGATATCGCACCAGCAGCCGCCGTCAAGGATGGTCCCGGTGACGCCGCGGGGGTCCTGTTCCAGCAGTCTCACGAAAGCCGGGACGACCGACTCGATGCGGTCCTTCACGAGCCGGCGCAGGAACCTCCTCTCCACCGTGTAAATCCCGGTGAACTGGCACCTGCGGGCGCCGCGGCGGCGCAGCATGCCGCGCATGTCACAGATTTCGCCGTCCTCGCCCAGTTCGACATTGAGCAGGTGCCCGGAACTGCGCAGGGCGAGGCATGCCTCGCCGCCGAGTTTTTCCCTGGCTTCCAGGAGCATGTCCAGGCTTATGCTCGAGATGATGTCGCCGTTATATACAACTATTGCTTCATCCTGCTCGACGATGTCTTCGATGTTTTTCAGGCCGCCCCCCGTGTCGAGCAGGACGGGCTCATGGCGGAAGATTATGGGGCGGTCCCGGTAGCTCCAGTCTGGAAAGGCATCCTGGTAAGCGGCGGGGCAATGGTGCGTGTTCACGATGAACCTCTCGATGCCGGCCGCAATGAGATGGTCCATTGCGTAAGTGATGATGGGGCGGCCGCCGACCGGGAGCAGCGGCTTGGGAGTTTTTTCGGTCAGCGGGCGCAGCCGCAGGCCGAGCCCGGCGCCCAGAATGAAAGCTGTCCTGATCTTGCCCATTATTGAGGAACTTACCTTTCTGACGGAGTTTGCCGCCGCCCGTAACCGGGATCGATCCTGACGAGGGCGGGGACGACGAACCCGGGGATGGTGGAAATCACAATCCACAGGAAGAAATTCCCATACCCCATTGACTCCTGGAGCCAGCCGCTGAACATGCCCGGCACCATCATGCCCAGCGCCATGAATCCCGTGGAGATGGCGTAAAAGACGGTCCTGTAATCGCCTTCGGAAATCATGATCATGTACATCGTATATGCGGTGAAGCCGAAACCGTACCCGAACTGTTCCACGGCGATTGCGCAATTGATCAGCAGCAGGCTCTGCGGCATTGCCTGGGACAGGTATACGAAGGCCAGGTCGGGCAGGTGCATCGCGAAGACCATCGGCCACAGCCAGAATTTCAACCCGTTCCTGTAAATGACGTAGCCGCCCAGGAGCCCGCCGGCCGAGAGCGCTATAATACCCACAGTGCCGTACGCGAATCCCACCTCGCTCGTCGTCAGCCCCAGTCCGCCCGCGGTGCGGGGATCGAGCAGGAAAGGGGCGATCAGCTTCACAAGCTGGCTTTCGGCAAAGCGGTAGAATAAAAAGAAGGCCAGGACGGCAATGATATCCTTTCTCTGGAAATACAGGGAAATGATCCGCAGATATTCGGATAGCAGATTGCGGGAAGATTGCGGAGCGGGCCTGTCCAGCGCTGGACGGGGCAGGACAAGGAAATGGTAGCCGCACAGCAGGAGGAAAACGATTGCGCACGCGAAAAAAGAAACCGACCAGGCCCGGACGATGCCGTTCGCGCCCTCCATCTGCCCGGCCAGGATTACCAGCCCTCCCTGGGCGGCTATTGTCGCCACGCGGTAAAACAGGGTCCTGACGCCCACGAAGGCGGCCTGAAGGTCCTGTCTCAGTCCCAGCATGTAAAAGCCGTCGGCGGCGATGTCGTGGGTCGCGGAGCTGAACGCCATGAGCCAGAAAAATGCGAGCGTGTACTGGAAAAAACGGCCTGCGGGGACGGTGAGCGCAATGCATGCGAGCGACGCCCCGATAACGAGCTGCATCAGCAGGATCCAGCTGCGCTTCCGGCCGTACATTTCCACAAAGGGGCTCCACAGGGGCTTGATGACCCAGGGCAGGTAAAGCCAGCTTGTATAGAGGGCTATTTCGGTATTGGAAATCCCCAGCCGCTTGTACATGACGACCGATATCGTCATGGCAATCACGTAGGGAAGGCCTTCGGTGAAATATAGCGACGGGACCCACAGCCAGGGGCTGCGCCCGGGGGAAGAGCTTTCAGACTGGACGGATTGAATGCCGGGAGGCGAATCTTGATTCAGGCTGTTTTGTCTGCCCATCTCAGAGCCGGCCCTTAGTAGAGCTTTTCCAGGCTGGCGCCCTGAAAATAATGCGTGAGGATTTCAGGGGCGGAATAACCCCGGGACGCCATGACGGCCGCACCGATCTGGCACATGCCGACTCCATGGCCCCACCCGGCGCCGTCCAGGATGAACCGGGATGGAACGCCCGAGCCGTCTTTTTCGACGGACACCGAAAAAGCGCTGCTCAACAGGTGCGCCGGGGAGAGCCATCTGCGGATCTCCAGTTCCTTTCCGATGACGGCCGTTCTCTCCGACCCCCGGACCTCCAGTCTGATAATCCTTCCCGAAGGGCCGCGCTCAATGGGGACGAGCTCAGTGATGGTCCCGAAATCCAGCCCGGATTTCTGCCGGACAAGCTCTTCCAGCTCCGCGCGCGAATAAGATACCTGCCAGCGGAAAAAATCCGTGCCCCTGTCGTTTTCCGGCAGGATCCGCCCGAGGAGCGCTTCGTCGGCGGTATTGCAGAATGCGTCAGGCCTGGAATGGACCCAACTGAGGGCTTCCTCTTCACTCTCGACCGGCTGGTAAGCTGTTGAAGAATCCGGCACGGAGGAAAGATATTCAACCTTCCTGTCTTCCCACGCGGAGCTGAAATTCTCGGTTATGCCGCCGCAGCACTTGTAATACCTGGCGTCGCAGATCTTCTTGTTCGAAACGAGGAATATGCCCCGCGTGTCCGCGACGGCCTGCGCCGCATTGCCGGAAATAATTTTGGAAATGCCCTGGTAGCGCTGGCAGTGGTCGTCCGCGCAGACATCGAATTGGCCGTGGTCCTCGCGGTCGTACCATTTTATGAATTCCGCCGCTGGAACGGGTCCGGAGGGCGGGGCTGCCGGCTTTTCTTTTTTCCTGCCGAGCATGGCTGCAAGCCAGCTGCGGGACGCGATTGCGTGGGCCTTCAAGAACTCAACCGGGGCGGACGCGCTCATCTCGGAAGAGATGACGCTTTTGAGATATTCCTCGATCAGGATTTCATTGATTGCCGTCAGGCTGCCGTCGGGACCGCATTCCAGCACAAGCGATCCCTTGAAAACCTGCTTTTCCGTTTTCTCCCAGTGGAAGCCTATGCCGATCCTGACGCCCTGCAATGCGAAAGTCGAGCCCGCCAGCGGGACAAAGCGGATCTGCTTTGCGGCGAACCTGTTGCCCCCCAGCCTGAAATTAATCGTATTCGAGCCGGCACGGGCCTCGAAAGGCCCGATCACCTGCTTGTTCCGGTACGAAAAGAGGCCGTCGAGGCTGCCGTCAATGGCGGGAGCGCTGAGAATCCCGATTCTTATCAGAGGCTCTTTCATGGTTTCTCAATCCGATTTGCACAAATATCAGAAAGGACAGGGGATTTCAACCTTGCAGGCGCACATTGCGGCCCCGGTCACATTTTTTTAACATTCATCCTCTTATTTGTAATTAATGTTTGCATACGTGGAAGTATTGTTCTAAAAACGGCAGCTATTCCACCATGCAACTAATCCGCGATTCGGAGCAGGATGTCACGTTCAAGACGGGAAATTGCGATAAGTAGTTTCAGATTGTTTGATAAAAAGACACGATGTATAATTTGTTAAATCAATATAATAGCATTTACATGTTGCAATATGCATAGTAAATGTGATACTTGGTTACCAACAGTGAAACTGCGTGCTGGATCTGGAATTGATCTCAGGGATTGACAAAACAAAACTGTTATGACGAGGGAAATCATGAAAGAATCGGAACCGAAGAAAGCCTATCTGAACACAACTATTCCAAAGGATCTTCTCAAATCTCTCAAGATCCTTGCAGCCCACGAGGGCGTGCGCATCAATCACCTCCTTAAAGAGGCGATCCAGGACCTGCTTAAGAAATACGAAAAAAAGCATTAATTCACGTCCCGGATTACTCTGCCTTAAGACACTGCCCGGTCTTCCATGATCAGTTGGACAATACCGTTCCGGCCGCCGGCCCCACCGGCTGGCCGGGAACTTCAGGGCGGGGCGCTGTTCACGGGAAACCCGCTCCCTGCCTGACTTTGCAGGCGAAGCCATATTTTTTGCCGGACAAAAAAGCTTGACTATTGTTCCTGGATTGAATATAGATGCCGCGCTGGTTTGATCATCCTTCCTGTTTTAATTCGCATCGTCCTCCTGCTGAATAATTGGTCCCGAAACAATGAAGAAAACTGTCAATTTATTCATAGCGCTGCTGGCTCTGATTTTTGTCGCCGCTGACGCTTATGCGGACCCGGCGCTCCCCCGGACTTATCTGATAAAGAACGTGCCTATCTACAGGCAGGGCGCGGCCGAATGCGGCCCCACGGCGCTTTCGATGGTCCTGAATTATTACGGGGTGAGGAAGAGCAAGGACGAGCTGAAAGGGGAACTCAATTTCAGTCCGAAACGGGGCATATCGCCCGTTTCCATAATTTATTTCCCTTTCAGCAAGTA
Organism: Syntrophaceae bacterium; assembly: GCA_039680225.1. Taxonomy (GTDB): domain Bacteria; phylum Desulfobacterota; class Syntrophia; order Syntrophales; family UBA4778; genus JBDKTK01. The sequence goes on along the minus strand of JBDKTK010000044.1, from coordinate 13,322 downwards.
TGATTTCAAGGGGGAGATTGTCCTCAACAGCACTATCAACGACCTGAAACTCTGGCTTTCCCGGAACAGGCCTGTTATCGTCCGGCAGTATGCAAACCGCAACAACAAGCTCTATTCAAAAATAGGCCATTACAGGGTTGCGGTGGGATATGACGACGAAAAGCAGATTATATACGTGAATGACCCGGAGAAACCCGAAACATTTCCCATAAGCTATCGGGATTTTAACGAATACTGGGACATGACCGACCAGGGCAATTCCACCAAGAATTTCATGCTCGTCATGATACCCGTCAGGAATCCCGAAGCAAAGCAGCCCGTCTCAGACTCCCGGATTTGAAATTAAATCACCCGTAATGTGATCAGGCCGGCCTGCGCTTTCGCCCACTTTTCGAAACGGGCCTGGTCCTCAGAAGGATGTATGTCGCCCCCGCGCCCCCGTCATGGGAGGCGGCGCTTGTGAAGGCGATCACCCATTTCCTCCAGTGGCTGCGCGTCAACCACTCGTGGACCTTGGTCTTGAGGACCGGCTCTCCCGGCGACGACAATCCCCTGCCGTGGATCACAAGGACGGCTCTTTTCCCCGCATAGATGGATTTCTTCAGGAATATCTCGAACTCCTCCTTGGCCTCGGATGAGTTGAGCCCGTGCAGGTCCAGGTTGGCCTGGATGGAGAAATCACCCTGGTGCAGGCGCCTGGCTATTTCGGGATGCACGTTATAGCCCGTCCCCTCCATGTACTCGGGCGTGTCGGCAACGGAGTATCCTTCCCCTTTCAGGACCAGGTCGATCAGCTTCCGGACCTGCCCCGAGTCGGGATCATCGGGGGCCATATTGGGAGGCGCGGGATTCTTTCCCGTTACCTTGACGGCCGGGTCCAGGGGCTCCACGCCGGACATGGCTTCGCGAAAGATTGCTTCGGCGTCTTCAGGCCCGGCTGTTTCAGTCAGATCCGGAACGGGGGAGGGCCGCCGGCCGGCAGCAGGTGCGATTTTTTTGTCAAGATTGGAAAACGGGCTGTATTTCAGACGGGATTCGGGAAGGCTCCGTGGAAGGTTCATGGCACGCTCCTCCTTTAAATCGCGGTGATTATAACAGAGAGTCCTCCCCGATCAAGAAATAAATCTCCCGGACTTGTCGGGAAAGCCGAACCTGTATCGGACGAGGACATCGGGGGTAAGGCCTGACCCGGCATTCAGGCCGGCGTTCAGGATGGATGAGATGTCGGTTTCAGCCGCCTCTCCCGCTGCTTTCGGCAGCATTTTCCAGGAAGAGGCAATATCGAGTATGGTCGAACGGGATTCGGCCTCCAGGTCGGCAAGGTTGTCAACGAGTTTCTGCAGGTGGACGGATTCATCCCATAAGGGGACAAAATAAAAATCCACCTCGCCGCTGAAAAAGAGCCTCAGCCATATCTCATAATCCTCCTGGCCCGGTTTGTGGATCCCGACTGCGTAACCGAGGAGTTCGCCCTCCGCGTCAGATTCGCCTTCGGGCTGGATGGAGACGACCGGAAGAGGGAGGTCTTCGGCCAGCGTGTCGCTTTTCCGGTCCTTGATCTTGTCCATATAGGAATCCACAAGCATGAGCAGCATCGAGAGCCAGTCATAAGCCAGCAGAAAGGGTATCCGGTGCCCCCGGGGAAGAGAGTCGAGCCCTACCGTTTCCGACCATTCAATCTGGACTTCCCGGTCCCCCTGCTTGAGATAATTATAAAGGGCCTGCCACAGGATGATGAAATTGGTCATGGAAAGGGAGAGGCTGTCCATGAATTCGGGAGCGGCGCCACCCGGATAGGCGGCCAGGATTACCCTCTGGTTCAGGAAATTTATCCCGTTGCCCAGGGTCCCCAGGTCGTCTTCATTGTCGGCCCTCCACAGCTTCTCCATGAGGTCGCGGATATCCTTGATGCCCAGCATGGAGGCGAGCCTGAGGATCGTGCCGGAGGGAAGGTCGAGGAGTTTGTAGGTATGCTCCGGCTTCAGGTTGTTCAACCTGTATGCCTGCTTTTCCGGACCGTCCCGGCCGGCGCTTACCTCGGCGAGCATCTGTTCGGTAACAGACAGGTTGCTTTCGTTGAAAAACAAAACTGGCATTTTGTCCCGGTAACCTCAGAACCCGGCTTTTATTTCCGCCAGGGCGCCTTCAATAAGAGACCGGATTTCGTTGAGCCTGCCCTCAGACTGCGCCTCGAAACGGAGCACCAGGACCGGCTGGGTGTTGGAAGCGCGGATGAGTCCCCAACCATCCCGGAAGGGGATTCTCACCCCGTCGATATCTATGATGTCCATTTTCGCCCGGAAATGGTCTTTCAACGCGTCCACCACCTTGAATTTGATGCTGTCCGGGCAATCCACCCTGATCTCGGGGGTATTGAAGACACGCGGGACATCGGCGAGCAGGGAGCTGAGTTTCTCTCCTGATGAAGAGAGTATTTCCAGCAGTCTCATTGCCGCATAGATCGCATCGTCGTAGCCGTAATACCTGTCCGCAAAGAACAGGTGCCCGCTCATCTCGCCCGCCAGGAGCGCTTTCTCTTCCTTCATCTTGCCCTTGATGAGGGAGTGGCCGGCCTTCCACATTATGGGCCTTCCGCCGTGCCCGGCGATATCGTCGAACAGCCTGTTGGAGCATTTGACCTCTCCGATAACTGCGGCCCCGGGGTTTTCCTTGAGGATGAACCGGGAAAAAAGCAGAAGAAGTTCGTCGCCCCACAATATTTCACCGGCGTCGGTCACGACCCCGATCCTGTCCGCGTCGCCGTCAAAGGCAATGCCGCAGTCGGCGGCGCCCGCCTTGACCCTGGATATGACCTCGGCAAGGTTCTCGGGGACGGTCGGGTCGGGGAAATGGTTGGGGAAACGGCCGTCGACATCACAATAGATGCACGTCACGCGGCAGCCGTACCTCTCCAGCAGGGGAAGGGCAAAGAGGCCGCCGACCCCGTTGCCGGCATCGATCACGACTTTGAGGCCTTTTTTCACCTTGACGTTTTCAAATATGTGGTCACGGTAAGAGCCGCTTACGTCCTTTTCTCTCTTTTCACCATTTCCGGACCTGTACTTGCCGGTCTCCATGATGGCGCGCAGTTCCTGTATCTGGTCGCCGTAGATCGTGTCCGGCCCGACGCATATTTTGAATCCGTTGAATTCCGGGGGATTGTGGCTGCCCGTGATCATCACGCCGCCGTCCGTTCCCAGGTTCCTGATCGAGTAATAGAGAATGGGGGTCGCGCACAGCCCGATGTCCGTTACGCCGATACCCGTGGACAACAGGCCTTCCATCAGCGCCGAACGGTACCCTTCGGAACTGAGCCGGCAGTCCCTTCCCAGGGTCATTGACTTTACGCCCCGGTCCCCGGCGTAAGTCCCGATTGCTTTTCCCAGCTCGCGGACAAATTCATCATTCAGATCGCTTCCAACTACACCTCTCACATCGTATTCTCGAAAGACTTTCGGGTTAAAATTCATCAGGTCTTAAGGGCTCCTGTTCTGGTTTTCAAAATAAATAGCATAATACCGGGTTCATTTCACAAAATTTATGCCCCGCGAAAAATCGCCTTGACAAAGGGCGGAAATAAATTTAAAGGAAATACATTCTTGGAGTGATTATTAGAATGCATAAGAACAGCACAGGCAGATTTTTTAGATTTTTCGGCTTTTTTAGCTTCTTTAGGGAGGTCTGCCTGCGCTCCTGACGCACATAAGTGAAAAGGAGCCGTGGGCGGGCCTAGCCGCCCACGGCTTTTCTGTTTTTAAGGCCGTGGTTTTTTAACCCCGGCCTTTTTTTATATTTTCCGGAGCATAAATTTTTGGTGGAGGTCGAAATGAGAAAGATATTATCAGCAGCGCTTCTGGCAGGATTACTGGTCCTGGCGACATCGGTGTTTGGTATTGCCCAGCCGATCAAAATCGGGGCCGCCATAAACCTGAGCGGCCCGGCATCGACATGGGGGCAGTACCATGCCAAGGGCCAGCAGGATTATTTCAACTATGTCAACGAGGTGAAAGGCGGTGTGGCGGGCCGCAGGCTGGAAGTGGTCCTGGTGGACACCGGCTACAAGGTCCCCGAAGCAGTGGCGGCGGTCAGGAAATTCGCGGTCCAGGACAAGGTGGACATGATCGCAACCTGGGGCGCGGGGGAAGGGCTGGCCGCGAAACCCATAATCCAGAAATATAAGATCCCCACAATTAATTACTCCACCAGCTGGGAAATCCTCGAGGCGCCGATCGATTACATGTACCTGCCGTTCGGCAGCTACCGGATGGACTGCTACGCCATACTCGATTATATCAAGGCCATCCACGCAGGCAAGGAGCCGCCGCGGGTGGCCCTCCTCACTTACAACAACGCTTACGGGCGCTCCATCCACAAGCCCAGCAGGGATTATGCGGCGAAGATCGGCGTCAATATTGTGGCAGTCGAGGAATTCCCTCCCAAGACAGTGGACCTTACCACGGAGCTGCTGAAGCTCAAAAACAAGAAGGCCGATTACGTCTTCATGCAGATGCTGCCCGCCGCGATAATCACGGCCCTGAAAAGCGCCGACCGGATCCAGTACCAGCCCGCCTTCTTCGGGACCTGGACATCGACGGACCCGGATTTCTTCAAACTCGGCAGAGGCCTTGTGAAAGACAGGCTGCGCATGCAGTTCCCGGGCGTCCTCCCTTCGGACAATTCAAAAGGCGCGAAGCTCATGAAAGACCTCATGAAAAGGTATAAAACCGTCAGCAAGTTCGATGCCTCCTATTGGGAAGGGGTCGCGGTCGGAATGATCATGGAGCGGGCCTGCCTCAGGGCCCACGAGAGGTCCGGCAGGATCAGCAGGGAGACAATAAACGAGGCCATGGAATCGTTCCGCAACGAGGACTTCGGCGGGGTGGTCCCGAAGCTGACCTACTGGAACAAGAACCATGAGGGATCTTTCCAGGCCCGCATCGTCAGGGTGAACGAGAACGGCACCTATGCGCCGCTGACGGGCTTTTTCACCCCCGGCATCGAGAAGCCCAAAATAATCAAAAAATGAGGCATTGATGAAATCGTACAGGGGACAACCCGAAATTTATTCAGGAGCCGGCCCGGTCAGGGCGGATTTGGAGATAAAGAACCTTTCTCTTCGTTTCGGCGGGATCAAGGCCGTTGACGGCGTCAGCTTCGATGTCGGCACGAGCGAACTTGTGGCGCTAATCGGTCCCAACGGCGCGGGCAAGACAAGCCTTCTCAACTGCATCACCGGCTATTACCATCCGCAGGAGGGAAAGATCATCTTCAATTCCGTCGACGTGACCGGCCGGCGTCCTCATGAAATGACCGGGCAGGGCATTGGGCGGACTTTTCAGAATATCGAGCTGTTCCCGAGGATGACGGTCCTGGCCAACATGATGCTCGCCCGCCACAACCACTGCAGGTACTCTCTGCTTTCAGCCCTGGCCTTTATGCCCGCCGTGAAAAAAGAGGAAGTCCGCCACCGCCGGGTGCTCGAGGAGATAATCGACTTTCTCGAGATGCAGGAGATCCGCAAGAAAGAGGTAGGTTCGCTGCCCTACGGGCTGAGGAAAAGGGTCGAGCTTGGCCGGGCGCTGGCTCTGGAGCCGAAACTGCTCGTCCTTGACGAGCCGTTTGCGGGGATGACGCTCGAAGAGAAAGAGGACATGGTCAGGTTCCTCCTCGAATTGAACAGGTCGTGGGGGCTGACGATGATCCTCGTGGAGCATGACATGTCCATCGTCATGAGCATTTCCAAAAGAGTTGTGGTCCTGAATTTCGGCCGGAAGCTGGCCGAGGGCTCCCCCGATGAAGTAAGGTCCGACCCGGAGGTGGTGGCGGCCTACCTGGGGCGGGGGACAGAAGAAAATCCGGAGATTGAAAATGACAGCCGCGCCGTATCCTGATCAGTCGAGAATGGAAGACCTCACGCTGCCCCAGGCCCTTGCCGTCCAGGCCGGGCTGCTGGGCGACAAGACCGCCATCCGCGAAAAGGCCTACGGCATATGGCAGTCGTACAGCTGGCGGCAGTATTATGGATTCGCCAGGAACGCGGGGCTGGGCCTCATGGAACTCGGCTTGAAGCGGGGCGACCAGGTGGGGATAATTACGACCAACATCCCGGAGTGGGCCTTTGCCCAGCTCGGGTCCCAGGCGGCCGGTGCGGTGACGCTTTGCCTTTTCACGACTGCGGTCGCCGAAGAGCTGGCAACAAGCCTCGGCCGCTTTCAGGCGTCCTATGTGTTTGTCCAGGACCAGGAGCAGGCCGATAAGCTGCTTTCCGTCCGCGGCAGCCTCCCGCACGTGAAAAAAGTCATTTACATCGACCCCACGGGGATGCGCTCGTACAGGGACGACGAATGGCTTATCAGTTTCCGGGAGCTCTTGGAGCTGGGAGAGAAAAGCAGCCGGGAGGCGCCGGACAAATTCGAAACGGAACTCCGGAAGGGCCGGCAGAAAGAAACGGCGCTCATGATCCTCACGTCGGGGACGACCGGGCTTCCCAAGCTTGCCATGCTCACCCACAGCGGCGTGGCCCGCATGGGCAGGAAATGGGAGGAGAGCCTGTCACTGCGGCAGGGGGCCGACTGGATATCGATCACCCCGCCGGCCTGGATAGTGGACCAGATGTGGCTGGGGGTGTCGCTCATGGGCGGCCTGAACTTCAACTTTCCCGAAAAGCCCGAGACTGTTCTGGAAGATATGCGGGAGATCGGCCCGCAGACGATGATAACATCGTCCCGCTTCTGGGAAGACCTTGCCTCCTCAATCCGGGTGAAGATCAGCGAATCGGGGGCTTTCAAGAGGAAGATATTCCGGATCGCGGCGTCGATCGGCGCCCGGGCCCTGGAGTGCGAACTTGCCGGGAAACGCGCCCCTCTCCACCTGGCGCTCGCCTATAAAATCGCCGCGGCCGTGTCCTTCAGGCCCCTCCTCGACAGGGTAGGGTGCAGCCGCCTGACCGACGTCTTCACCGGCGGCCACCCCATCAGCCCCGACGTGATCCGGTTCCTGCGCTCGCTCGGGCTTAACCTGAAACAGTGTTACGGGCTCACCGAGGCCGGGGGCATTTTCCAGATCCAGCCTGATTCCGAGATCAAGATGGAAACGGTGGGGAAACCCCTGCCGGGCGTCAATGTCTCAATTTCCGGCGACCAGGAAATCCTTGTTTCCGGCGACGGCTGTTTCAGCGGTTATTATATGGATTACAAATCCACTGAGGCGGCGTTCGCGGAGGGCTGGCTCAAGACGGGGGACGCAGGGTACCTTGACTCAGACGGCCACCTTGTCGTGCTGGGGCGCAAGGAGGAGATTATCCGCAACCGCGACGGCTTCGCCTTTTCGCCCGACTTCATCGAGACCCGGCTGAAGTTCAGCAACTTCATCAAAGAGGCAGTGGTCTTCGGGGAAGCGCGGCCTTACCTGACGGCCATTATCAATATCGATCCCGGCAATACAGGCAACTGGGCGGAGGGGAGGATGATCCCTTTCACGACATACATGGACCTCACCCGCCGGCCGGAAATAGAAGAGCTGATCGGCAGCGAGATACAAAACGTCAACGCGCAACTGCAGCCCGCCATGAAGATCAGGAGGTTCTGCCTTCTGTATAAACTGCTCGACGCCGACGACGAGGAGCTTACACGAACGGGCAAGGTGCGCCGGAGGTTCGTTTACGGTTTGTACCTCAAGATCATCGAGGCCATGTACGGCAAGGACAGCGAAATCGATGTGAAGGGCAAGATCAGGTACCAGGACGGGCGGGTCGGCACGATAGAAACAAAGGTGAAGTTAATTACTCTCAACTAAGGAGCATCCGGATGGATTTTTTTCTGCAATTACTGGTCAACGGGTTAAGCATTGGATTCCTCTATGGGATATCGGCCATGGGCTTTGTCATGATCTTCAAATCGTCAAGCGTCCTCAATTTCGCCCACGGCGAGATCCTGGCGCTGGGCGGCTTCATATTCCTGGCCCTGGTGGTTGCGGCGGGCGTGCCTGTCGTTCCCGCTTTCCTGCTGACGTTATGCGCGAGCTTCGCCCTGGGTTTCGTTATCGAGCGGCTGTTCCTGAGGCCGCTTATCGGGGAGCCGCTCATCGAGGTCGTCATGCTCACCGTCGGGCTGGCCTCGGTCCTCAAGGGGTTCATGCTCCTTGTCTGGGGAGGCAACCTGCACACGTACCCTGATTTCCTTCCCGAATGGCTGGAGCTGACCTGGGGTTCCATCCAAGTCGCGCCCGTTTACACTGCATCGCTGCTGGTCGGGATCAGCTTCCTGCTGATCTTCGGGATGTTCTTCAAGTATTCCTCCCAGGGCATTTACATGAGGTCCGTTGCGGACAACCAGACCGCCGCCCTGTCCCTGGGAGTCAACGTGAAAAAGGTATTCGCCCTGTCCTGGGCCATAGCCGCAATGGTGGCCGCCCTGAGCGGGATCATCCTCGGTATCATGAACGGCATCAACGTCCACGAACTGAGCTCCGTGGGGCTGAAAGTCTTCCCCGTGGTCATCCTGGGAGGGCTGGACAGCATCGGGGGGGCCATCATCGGCGGCCTTATTATCGGCCTGCTGGAGACCTTCACGGGCGGGTACGTCTCCACTTCCCTGCGGGACGTGGTACCTTATATCGCGCTCGTGTTCATCCTGCTGATCAAGCCGTACGGACTTTTCGGGCTCGTCGAAATAGAAAGGGTTTAGGCAGTGCGAAAACTGAATTTCCACCCCTGCGGCAATTACAAGGAGAGCTACTTCCAGGAACTTGCCATCTTTCAGACCGATTTCGGGAGGTTCTGGTCCCTTGCAGGCCTGGCCATTCTATTCGGGGCTGTCCCTTTTTTGAGCGGCCCCTATACGCTGTATATCATCAATACCATCGGGATTGCCTCAATCGCGGCAATCGGCCTCAATATCCTGATCGGAATGACGGGACAGATTTCCCTCGGCCACGGCGCGTTCCTGGGCGTCGGCGCTTACGCAGGCGCCGTCCTGGCGACATCCGCCAATGTCCCGTTCTATCTAGCGATACCGGCTGCAGGTCTGGTAACGGCCATGGTCGGCATGGTATTCGGCATACCATCGGGACGGCTCAAGGGCCTTTACCTGACCATCGCGACTCTGGCCGGGCAATTCATAATCGAGTACATCCTGGTCCACTGGGAGGGAGTAACACGCGGGACCATGGGGATCACACTGCCGTCCCCCGAGATCATGGGCGTCGAGCTGAGCGGCGACCGCAGCTTTTTCTATATAATATTCATCGCCCTTGCCGTCCTGACCTGGGGGGCCGTCAACCTCGTCCGCACAAGGTACGGCCGGGCGTTTGTCGCGATCAGGGACAATGACAGGGCGGCGGAGGGGATGGGCATACCCGTGTTCCGCTTCAAGCTCCTTTCCTTCGGGATCAGTTCGTTTTACGCGGGGGTGGCGGGGGCAGTCTGGGCGTATTACATGGTCAGTGTGACGACCGAGCCCTTCAGCCTCTCGCTTTCAGTTGAATACATTGCAATGGTTATCATCGGCGGGTTGGGGAGCATCTCCGGGTCGATATTCGGCGCCGCTTTCATCACCATCCTCAACGAGCTGTTGCGGTATTTGACAGACTACCTGATGAACTCCGGGGGGATCGCCGGGCTGGAGCTGAACTTCGCCCCGATAAGGGAGCTGGTGTTCGGCCTGGCAATCGTCCTTTTCATTTTAATCGAGCCCAAGGGCCTGGCGGAAGTGTGGCGCATTACGAGATCGAGCTTCAGGCTCTGGCCCTTCTCATACTGACAGGTGACGCATGGATAATGAACTGCTGCTTCTCAACAATATAAGTGTTGTCTATTCGGACGTGATCCAGGTCCTGAGGGGCGTTTCCCTCAAGGTCCCCCCCAACAGCATCGTGTCGCTGCTGGGCGCCAACGGGGCAGGGAAGACCTCGACCCTCAAGGCGATATCCGGCCTGCTGAAACCGGAGAACGGGAGGGTCACGGAAGGCGATATCGTCTTCACGGGCCGGCAGATCAAGAATTCCTCCCCGGAGGAAATAACCAGGCTGGGGATAATCCAGGTGCTCGAGGGACGGCAGCCTTTCAAGTACCTGACAGTCGAGGAAAACCTCAGGGTGGGCACTGCCGCCCGTCCGCACAAGGCCTACCGCCAGGACCTCGAAATGGTTTACAGTTATTTCCCCGCTCTGGTGAACAGGAAAAACGGGCTTGCCGGATATTGCAGCGGCGGCGAGCTGCAGATGCTGGTGATGGGCCGGGCGCTGATGGCTCACCCCAAGCTGCTCCTCCTCGACGAGCCCTCTCTGGGCCTGGCCCCACTTGTCGTTGAAGAAATCTTCCGGATCATAAAAAGGATCAACGAGGAGCAGGGGACGACGATAGTCCTCGTCGAGCAGAATGCGGCAATGGCCCTGCGGATAGCCCATTACGGGTACGTCATGGAAAACGGGAAAATCATGCTGGAGGGGACTGCCGGGGAACTCCGGGCCAATCCCGATATCAAGGAATTCTATCTCGGAATGGGCGGGGGAGGGGACCTCAGCCGGTCGTATGATGATGTAAAATCATACCGGCGGAGGAAGCGCTGGCTCTAATCAACCGAAATCGAATTTTTTCTGCCGGAAAAGGTTCAGGCAGGCGTCTACTACTTCAGGATCGTACAGTATGCCCCTTTTCTCTTCAAGTTCCGCAAGGGCCTTGTCCATTCCCAGCGCCGGCCTGTACGGGCGGTGGGATGCCATGGATTCGACCACGTCGGCAACGCCGATAATCTTTGCCTCGAGCAATATCTGCGCGCCTTTCAATCCGTTGGGGTAGCCGGAGCCGTTGATCCTTTCGTGGTGCTGGTAGATTATCCTTGACACCGGGAAGGAAAAATCGATGTTGCTGAGGATCTTGCACCCCACTTCCGGGTGCGCCTTCATCAGGTCGAATTCTATTTCCGTGAGCTTTCCCGGCTTGCAGAGCACTTCAGCCGGGATGTAGATCTTGCCGATATCATGGATCAGCGAAGCGATCTGGATCCACCCGATATGCTCATCGGTGAGCCCCATCTCCCTGGCGATCGCGCAGGCGATGTCCCGGACGCCCCTCTGGTGCCCGGCAGTGTACGGGTCGCGGATCTCCAGCATGTTCGTGATCGTCTGGATCGTCCCGTCCATCATTTTCCGGAGCTGGTTGAAACTGCTCTTTAATTTTTCCTCGGCGATCTTGCGCTCGGTGATGTCTTCGACCACCCCGTCGATCCACTGAATCAATCCGGAGCCGTTGTACTGCACCGTTGCCGCCAGGGAGACCCAGATGACTTCTCCCGTCAGCTTCCGCAGTTTGATCTGCTCGCTCTTGAGGAATCCCTGGTTCCTGGCCTTCTCGGCAATTGCCAGGGCGTCGGATTTATTATCGAAATGGGCCATAAACGGGTGCGTCATCAATTCGTGGATTGAATTGAATCCCATGATCCTCGCCAGCGCGGTGTTTGCTTTTGTAAGACGGGATTTGGGGGGGGACGAAATACGGCAGACGCCGACGTTGATGCTTTCAATCAGGGAGCGAAAATCAATTTCATCAGGCTCGGGAAATTTCAGCTTATTCTGCATCCATCAGGCCATGATCCGGTTCCAAAGATAGAATTATAGTGACACTAGAACGGGATGCGTCAACATTTTGTCTATACATCAAATAAGCCGTCCATTGCAAGCAAACAATCATAACGGGAAAGGCTGTTGGGCATGTCTGCGGGGACGGTCCCCATTTCCAGAGGGCGCCCGCCGCATCAGCGTATATTATTGCTGAACTGCTCTTAACTAAACGGCGGCCATGTCGCGGATCTTGAGCTGGATGCTGGACGAGCCGTTCCAGTTGTTCACCTGGGGCGTGAAAATTATGTCATGGAGGGGTTCGGAGATACTGCCCATGAAACTGCCTTTCCCGAACCAGATCGAATTGCGGGAGACGCCGTCTCCCGAAACGCGCATGCGAAGGTGCCTGTTGCCGGCAACCGAAAGCGACGAGACCTGGACCTGCTTCGAATACAGGACAGGCTCCGGGTTCATGTTCCCGAACGGGGCCAGCATCTCGAACTGGCTGACCAGGTTTCCGTCAACTTCCGCCAGGGTGCATTGCGCATCGATAACGGTCTGCGGCCCAATGCCGGATACATCGCCCTGCCTGGACAGCATGGCGAAGAACGCCTTGCGGAATTCCCCGATCATGTCTTCCCGGATGGATATGCCGGCTGCATACCTGTGGCCGCCGTGGGCGAGAAGATATGAATTGCAGGCATTGAGTATTTCGTGGAGGTTTATTTCGCTCACGCTCCTGCCCGAGCCCTTGCCGATGCCGTTTTTCAGGCTGATCAGCATCACGGGGCGATAATAGATGTCCACCAGCTTGGACGCGACTATCCCTATCACGCCCGGGTGCCATTTCGCCGAGCTCAGGATGAATGCGGGGTGCGATCCTTCGGTCCCTTCGATAACAGACAAAGCGTCGGAAAAGATCGCTTTCTCAAGCGACTGGCGCTCGCGGTTATAGCTTTCCAGCTTGCGGGCGATCGCGGCCGCTTCCGCCGGGTTATCGGTGAGGAGCAGCTTGATGGAATCTTCGGGAGAGGCGATCCGTCCCGCGGCATTGATCCTGGGGATAAGGGTGAACGAGGCAATTATGGAATCCAGGGAGGAATCGATGCCGCAGGCGCTCATCAGCGCCTTGAGGCCGGCCCTGGTCCCTTTGTTGATCAGCTCCAGCCCTATCCTGGTGAATATCCTGTTCTCGCCGGTCAGGGGCGATATATCGCCGATGGTCCCCAGGGCGACCAGGTCAAGATACTCTTTCAGGTTGGGGTAGGCCGACTGCGACCAGAACCCCGCGTCGCGCAGCTTGCTCCTGAGCGCAATGAGGAAGTTGAAAACGATTCCCACTCCCGCCAGGTCCTTGAAAGGGAAACGGCAATCGGGGCGGTTGGTATTGATAATGGCCGCCGCCCGGGGCAGGACATCCGGGACTTCATGATGGTCAAGCACGACCACGTCTATACCCTGCGAGCCGGCATAAGCAATATCATCTATATCGGAGCTTCCGCAATCGACAGTAATGATGAGAGATGTGCCGTTTGCTTTGATCCTGTCGATTGCTTTCAGGTTGAGGCTGTAGCCCTCTTCGATCCTGTCCGGTATGTAGGATCGCACATCCGCACGGATGTCCCTCAGGAACTTGAAAAGGATGACCAGCGAAGTGATCCCGTCGACATCATAGTCCCCATAAATAGTGATCCTTTCCTTGCGGTTGATTGCCCGGATGACCCTCTCAACTCCTGTTTGCATGTCCTTCATAAGAAAGGGGCTGT
>JBDKTK010000043.1:0-13462 GCA_039680225.1 Syntrophaceae bacterium | reverse complement strand
TAAGGAGGGCGATATTCAGGGGCAACATATATGTCGTGGATAACGGCAACAAAATACTATCCGAAGTCGGATATAATTACTGAATGGTTTTGAAATTAGTCAGCTCTGTGTGTAAGTACGGGTAATCATGGTCAGACAGTTATTCTGCTATTTTTAAGTTTCCTTAATGAGAATACCTTAATCTACCGTTATGGGGCACCAACTCCCAAGAGAGATACATTCTTTGGTCTATTGATTTAACAACCGGGAAGGAGGGCATTCTCATAAAGAATGAAATTCTCAGCGGGGACATCTACGTCATAGACAACGGCAAGAAACTCATAGCCGAGGCGGGGAATTAGCAGAAAAAGGGGACACTATGGCGCGATCCCGGAATAGTGGTGTTCTCAATACCTCTACTTCAACCTGAAATCCACCCGGCTCGCCTTCACGTTCTCCTTCTTGTTGGGTGCGGTTGATTTGGGCTCGATCATGAAGATGCGGCCGGAGGCGATTTCTTTTTTGAGGAGCAGCTCCTTGATGCTTTCGGCGCGCCGGGAGGCGAGGAGCCTCAGGTCGCTGTCGGTCACTTCGACATGTGCGACGATCAGCTTTTCCATCTCGTTGGCGGGCAGGTCCTTGGCAATGCCGATCACGTTCCGGGGCTTCGGGAACTTTTCTGCCTTGTATGCGAGGGTGAGATACTTCTCGTACTCCTTCGGGTCGACCTTCACATCCTCCACATTGACGGAGGCATCGCCCTTCCTCACAATTTCTCTGAGCTTCCGGGCCTTCACCTTGCGGGCGAGCGCGGCCTGCTTCAGGCCCTCCCTGTCTTTTTCCGGGTCGACAAGTCCAACCAAATCGAGTTTCAGGTTGGGCCGTTAGTAAAGGGCCTTGGCAAGCGAGGCGATTTTGTTCCTGCCGGCTTCCGATACATTGTCGCTGCCGTAATCGAATTCGACATAGCTGAGTTCCTCACCGCCGCCAACGAGAGAGGCAATGAGCGTAAAGGGCGCGGTCGCAGCTTTCGTGATCAGGTTGACGATGACCTGCCAGATGACCGGCCAGACCCGGAATTTCGGGTCGTCGAGGCTCCCTGCAACCGGGATGTCGAGATTGATCTGCCCGATGCGGTCCGTCAGGAGCGAAACGGCCAGGGTCACGGGCGCCTTCACCGCTTCGGGGCTTTCCGTCCTCTCCCCGAAATTGAGCTGGTCGATGAAGACTTTGTTTTTGGCGTTAAGCTTCCTTTTTTCCACGAGGTATGAAACATCGAATGTCAGCTTCCCTTTGAGTATCGGGTATCCCAGATACCTCGCGGAGTAGGGCGTGACCGGGCTCAGCTCGATGTCGCGGAAGCGCAGGTCGATGGCGGCGTAGAGGTCCTTGATGAGCGGGTTGATGCTGCCCTTGATCTCTATGGGCGAGCCGTCTCCCAGGTTGCCCCTGAGGTCGACCGCGGCCCGCGACGCTTCGTCGGAGGAAAGTCCGGAGACGCTCCCGCCAATGTTGAGCATCTCGGCGGAATAGTTCGGCTTGATCTTGAGGTCGGTGAAGTCGATCGTACCGCCCTGGAAAGTCACCCTGCCGATCCTGATGTTTTTTGCAGCGCTGTCTCCGGCCCCGGCGGTCTTCTTTTCAGGCGCTGGAGCTGCCGCGGTTTCCGCCGGTCCCCCTTCTTTATTTTCCGCACCGAAGATGTTCTGAAGGTTCGTCGTGCCGTCCGGGTTTACGATGACCCGGGCGTAGAAGTCCGTCAGGGAAATCCCCTTTATATTCAGGAAGAAGGGATTATAGCCGGTCTCCACCTGGTCGAAGAAGAGCTGCTTCCAGTTGAGGAAGTCGTTGGAAGCGGCCCTGTCCATGGTGGCGAGGTTGGACACGGCTATCTTGCCCGCGTATTTGATTACCGGTTTCCCGGCGCTGTCTGTCGCGAGGAGGAATGTCCCCGAAGCCGAAACGGCGCCGCGCTTCACTCGGATTTTTACCTTGTCCGTGAAGTAGGGCTGCAATTCCCGGATTCCGATGTTCCTGGCGTCTATCAGCAACTCCGCCGCGAGGGCGGGCGCTATCCGCATCGGGCCCTTCACCAATACGATGCCCTTGTTATCGAGCACGAGCGACAGGTCGATATTGCCGGGGGCGCCTTCCGCAGTCGAGAAGTTTGAAACTTTAAGATTGACAGGGGTTGCGTTGATCTGGACGGGGCGGGCCGGAGATCTGTCGATGAATTTCAGGTTGCCGGAATCGATCGTGAAATCGTCAATGCGCGCCTTGAATTTTGATTCCGCCGCCTTCTCAGGTTTCTTTTCCGGTGTTGCGGGTTCCGGCGCTTTGTGTTCCTTCGCCTTCCCCGCTGTTTCCTCCCCCTTTCCGGCAACGAGGTCCAGCAGGTTGATCGCGCCGTCTTTCCCTTTGCTGACCACCAGTTCCGGGGACTGGATTAAAATTTTGGATATGTGGATGTCCGGGACGAGCGGCTCGATCGATGCGATTGCGGCGCTCGCGGCGGGGATTCTCAGGACCTTGCCTTTCTGAAGGTCGTCAAGCGCAACGTTCTTCAGGGACAGGTCCCCGGCCAGCTTGAAGCGGGACGGCCCGCCCCTGGGCATTATGAAATCGGCGCTTAGCTTTGCATCCAGAACGGCCGAAAGGAGCCTGCAGTTCAGTTTCGCGGGGATGTAATTCAGGTAAAACGGCAGGTCGGCTTCCTTTATCTCCAGGTCGACCGACATCTCTTTCGATTCGGCGAATGGCTTGGTCTTTCCGACCAGTTCGTAACGCTTGCCGTTGATCGCGGCGGAAAAGCGCGGCTCGACAAAGATCTCCACTTCATGTTCGATATTGGAAATAAAAGGGACGGAAAGCTCTATTTCGGTGGCGGCATGGCGGGTCCGCACCGGCTGGTCGTCGAAATCCAGGCTGCCGTTTATAATGCGGATATTGTTGATGGAGAAATGGAAAGGCTTGCTTTCCTTTTTATCGGGCTCGTCAGGCTCGGGCTTCGGGACCAGGTCCGTGAAATTGTATGTGCCGTCCCCGCGCCGCACTATGTTGACGTAAGGCCGGGACAGCCGGACCTCTTTAAGGATGAGCGCGCCTTTGAAAAGCGAATACAGGCCCTGGGCGTTGACGTATAGTTCGTCAAACGACACAAAAGGCTGCTGGCTGCCCGGCTCCTTTATTGCAAATCCGCTGATCGCGGCGGTGAGGTTAAACGGGTTGATGCTGATTTTCTCAATGGCAACTTCCCGGTGCAGGGCCTGGGAAAGCTTCTCGATGAGGATAGGCTTCACAATCGGTGGAAGGGCAAAGATGCCCGCTATGCCGGCAAGCACGAAAAACGCGGCGATTGCGGCGATGATTTTCAGGGCCCGCTTGTTTATTATCTTCTGTAAAGCTTGCAGTTGCTTCATTTGCGCAGAGTCACAATAAGGCACAAGACCGGGAAAAATCAAGGATTTAGTAAGTTGAAGGCGTTTGGGCCGGCCCTCTTGAAACGGGGACCCGCCCTCCCGGGGTGAAAGTAAGCTGGCGTGGTTTTCAAATCAACGCACAGCAATTCTTGTCTGCGAAAGCAGGGGTCCGGAAAAGGCTGGATTCCCGCCTGCGCGGAATGACGAGTCGGGAATTCGAGCGGGGGACATCTATCCTCATCAGGAATTCCACGATCAAAAATAAGGAATCGCCTGATATTTACATCCCCGGTTTCCTGATATTCTCATCAAAAATATTTTACAGGAGGCCCTAAATGGCTCAGGCATGCATTGACCCCGTCTGCAAATGCGACGTCGGGGAAAATCATGAATACAGCAGCGAATTCGAAGGGGAATAGGTGAAATTCTGCTCAATTGAATGCAAAGAAAAGTTTGATGTTGATCCAAACAGGTACATGGCAAAAATCCTGGGGGACAGGAGCCAGATATAGATCTCCCGGACAGGAGGATTCATTCGGAAAAAATCGCCTGCCTGAGATGTATCTGTTCGCACTCGCGATGGACCAGGATTTTGCCTTTTAGAGGAACAAAAGCAGGATTTCTTTTATTCAGATCAATGCCGCAGCGTATTAACATTGCCGGCCCGGGAACAAAAATCCGCTGGTGAAAAACGGGGCGTGGTTGGACGTGAACACGGGCGGGTCGCGCCGGAGGATTGCGGCTATTGCGGGCTCCCGTTTGAACTCCCTGTCCAGGAACTGCCGCACGGCCCTGCGGCCCCAGCCGGAAGGGTGCTCGAAATCAGAATAGAGCGACAGGTCGCCCTCGTAAAATTTTTTCCTTTTAAGGCCGGCGCGGTCCTCCGAATAAACCGGCAGGTTGAATATAGCGAGGTTGAGGAATCCTATGCTCTCGGCATTCTGCAGGACAAAGTCCCTGGTGTTGCGGGCGGCTTCGAGCGTTTCCGGGGGCGTCCCGAAAAGGAGATAGACATAAGACTCGATGCCCGCGTCCCTGAGCGATCTGAGCGCGCTGCGGGCGGTCTGCAACTCGATGCCCTTGTTCAGCCCGTCGAGGACGCGCTGGTCGCCCGATTCAATGCCGAGCTTGAGCATGGCGCATCCCGAACGGCGCAGGGCGCGGCAGAAACCGGGGTCGGCGAGGCCCTCCGTAATCCGTGCGAAGCCGTACCATGGGACGCCCGGCGGGCCTTCCGCAATCCTCTCCAGGAATGCGGGGCTCAGGGCGTTGTCGAGGAAATGGATGAGCGAGGGCTTTTCTTTTTCCACAAGCTGTTTCAGTTCCGCAAGGGCGCGGCCGTGAGCTAGAGGCGAGTACCTGCTGCCTTCGGCCTTTTCGGGGCAGAACGAACACTTTCTCCACCAGCAGCCGCCCGCCGTGCTGTACGGGAGGACGGGCCCGGGGCTGAGATAATTCGCAGGAGAGAAATAGGAATGGTCCGGGCAGTATGCCGCCCCGGAACTTTCCTTTCCTGTTAAAGATAGAAGCGCCCCTTCCCCCGGACCAGCGACGAGATGATCGATCAGCCCGGTGAAAGGATTGGTCCAGCCGGGCCGGCTCAGCCATGATGTTACAAGCCCCCCGCCAAGTATTATCTTTGCAGCCGGAAACCTTTCGCGGATGAATCCCGCAATAGCAAATGCCGGCAGCGCCTGGCCCAGGTAATTGACCGAGATCCCCGCGTAGCACGAAGGGGAACTTGCGAGCATATCCGATATCCTCTGGCTGAAATGCGGGAAGAACGGGCTCATCCTGTGCTCGCGGGCCGCGCGCAGCAGGTCGCCGCTTTTGAGCGGGGAAAGGGATTCGTCCTGGTAATCGGCGAGGCCCAGGCGGATTCCGGGAATATCGTGGGACCTCGAAGCAAGCCGGTCCAGTTCCAGGACGGCTTTTTTATATGAATCGAAATTTTTCAGGGCGCGGCCGCTGCGGACCAGCGCAAGGTTGAGTGCGAAATTTTTTTTCGCCCGTGCCGTCCACTTGTCTTCTTTATGGCGGATATCCCGGGAGATGCCGCCCGCTCCCGCCCGGTTTTCCATCAGGAACAGCAGGCCTTCAAGGTTCAGGTCCGCGGCCGCGTGGCCGATCCCATGCGCGCGCAAGGCGCCGCAGAGCCGGGCAATCCCGGCCGGAGGTTCCCCCGGTTTGGTGACGGGCGGGTTTAAAAGCACAATTTCAGGCATCGGTCTTAAATAGCAGAAATCTTCTGAGAAATCTGCAAGATGTCTTTAAAGGACATCTTCAGATTGCCTCTCAGAACGTGCGGGCAGGCCTCCACCGGAAAAAGGATAAACCTCTCCCCTTGCGATTATAACCAGCTATTCGCTTGTTGAAGGGATGGAAAATTATACCGCGGACTGGACCTTGACCTTGACGACTTCCGTAGCAGCCTGGCCTTTCTGGTTCTGCTTCACTACGAACTCGACACTGTCGCCTTCTTTCAGGGTGCGAAAGCCGGTTCCGGAGATATCCGAGTAATGCACGAACACATCACCCCCGGATTGGCGGGCAATAAAGCCGTAACCCTTTTTCTCGTCAAACCACTTAACCACACCTGATTCCTTTTCAGACATGCGAGCCTCCTGATGAAAATTGAAACCAAACGCCGGTATGACAAAAAAAGCCGCACGAACCCTAAGTTCCGGCGGCTTTAACTATGCTGTGGTTAAGCTTTGAAACGAGAAAATTTTGAAGCCTCTATAATTTTTGTTGAAATCTATAAACAGAAAATTTGATTATGTCAAGCATTTTGTATGCTTATCAACAAAATTATTTTATGAGGCGTAAACGCTGACTTTTTTCCTTTTGCGGTCTTTTCTCTCGAACTGGACTGTCCCGTCGATCAGTGAAAACAATGTATAATCCCTGCCCATCCCCACATTATTTCCGGGGTGGACCTTTGTGCCGAGCTGGCGAATTATGATGGCGCCGGCGCTGACGGACTCGCCGTCAAAAACCTTTACCCCGCGCCTCTGGGCATTGCTGTCTCTTCCGTTACGGGTGCTGCCCTGACCTTTCTTATGAGCCATCAGGTCCTCCTTATGCCGAAATCTCTTTTATCTTCAGATTAACTACAGGCTGGCGGTGCCCGGTCTTCTTCCGGAAGCCTTTCCTGCGTTTATGTTTGAATATCGTTATCTTGGGCCCCTTGCCCAGATCAATGACTTCTCCGATAACCCTGGCGTTTTCCAGGAACGGCCGCCCTACCCTGACGTCCCCGTCCTTGGCCACCATGAGGACTTCATTGAACGTGACTGTTGCCCCGGCTTCCGTCTCGAGCAATTCAACGGAGATGAAATCTCCTTCCGAAACCCTGTACTGTTTGCCGCCTGTTTTTATAACTGCATACATTGTTTGAACCTTCCCGAGAAATTGAAAGAGCGGATTATAATTTCACGATAAGTTATTTGTCAACCTTTTTTAGGCTCATAACTGGCCTCTTATGACAAAATCCCCTCCATCTGCCTCTGGAAAAGGGGAGAAGATGAAAAAATGAAACTGATTTGGATTATTTTGATTCAGTTTATATCAGATGAGCATTTTGTGCAAATTCAGTGCGCACTATGTTCCCGGGCGCTCCGGATTTCCATGTACTCTTCCCAGCAATTATCGGGATTGATGTCCTGGTACCCCCTGTTCTCTTTCATTACTTCCAGCATCGATTCCGGCAACATAATTGAATAGGACTTATCCCGAATGGCCTCGGCTTCCTCCCTCGTAAGGCATTCCCCTTTTATTTCTTCTCCGTTAAGCAGTATTGCAATCAGGGATGGAACAAAAATGGGGACAAGCTTCTTTTTCATTCCTTCAACTCCTCAACAATATTTTGCCCTACTTATACCCATATGACCACATATGTGCAAGATATATCTTACCTATAATTATTCTTTTATGCCTACCCGTATATTAACTTTAATGCCTACCGTATTATTAACTTCAATGCTTACCGCGATTGTAATACATTGAAGAAATGGGCATGCCCCTGCCTGCAGGCAGGGGCACTTAGGGAGAGTGTACAGATTTATTCAAACCGGATCGGGGATAGCGAATGCGGCGCTTACTGCATCGAAATTATTTCGTAATTTTCCTGGTGGAAGCTGTTGTCCACTTTGATCATTATTTTCTTTTTGAGCTTTGCCTCGAGCTTTTCAATGGTGTTCTTCTCGTCTTCCATCAGCAGCTTGGCTATGTCGGGATGAGCCAGGACGCACAGGGTGGATTTAATGTTCTCCAGCCCTTCTCTTTCCAGTTCGCGGTATATTTCAAAGCAGATGGTCATTTTCGATTTAACTGTTCCTTTCCCTTCGCAGTACGGGCAGGTCTCCGACAGGATCCGGTCAAGGTTCTTGCCGCTCCTCTGGCGGGTCATTTCGACCAGGCCCAGTTCTGAAATCTTCAGGATATTTGTCTTGTTCTTGTCTTTTTCCATTTCCTCTTTGAGGGTGTTGAACACCTTTTCCCGGTGCGCCTCGTTTTCCATATCGATGAAATCAATAATGATTATGCCCCCGAGGTTCCTCAGGCGCAGCTGGTAGGAGATCTCCTTGACGGCTTCCAGGTTGGTGTTGAGGATCGTCTCTTCGATGTTCCGCTTGCCCACGTACTTCCCCGTGTTGACGTCAATGGCGCACAATGCCTCCGTGGTCTCGATCACGATATAGCCCCCCGACTTGAGCCAGACCTTCTTGTTGAGGGCCCTGCTGATATCGAGTTCCACTCCGAAAGCGTCGAAGATGGGCTCCCGCTTGTCGTACAGCTCCATGTAATAATTGATATGCGGCATGAAGTTGGTCATGAACTCCAGAATCTTCTTATATTCGTTGGGCGAGTCGATGACGATGCGGCTGACGTCTTTCGTGTACAGGTCGCGGATGGCTCTGAGGGTCATGCCGATCTCCTTGTGGACCAGGCCGGGCACCCCGACCCGGTCGCGTTTGGCCCGGATGTTCTCCCAGATCCTGACCAGGTATTCCAGGTCCGCCCTCAGTTCTTCCTCGCGCTTGCCCTCGCTGACCGTCCGCGCGATAAAGCCGTACTTCTCCGGGCGCAGGCGCTCTATGGTGTCGCGCAGGCGCTTGCGCTCCTCTTCGTTCTGGATGCGCCGGGAAATCCCGATGTGCCCCACCGTCGGCATCAGGACAAGGTTCCTTCCGGGCAGCGAGATATGGGTGGTCAGCCGCGCCCCCTTGGTACCGATGGGCTCCTTGGCGACCTGGACGAGGATCTCCTGGCCTTCCATTATGAGGTCTTCGATGTTGACGGGCTCGCGCCTGATCCTCATTTCGTATTCCATCGTATCCTGCTGGGCGGCCTCATCTTCCTCGCTGACCAGGAATTCCAGCTCGGAAAAATCGGAAAAGACGTCCGAGACGTAGAGGAAAGCCGTCCGCTCCAGGCCGATATCGACGAAAGCCGCCTGGATGCCCGGCAGGACTCGCACCACCCTGCCTTTATAAATATTGCCCACAAGGCCGCTCTCCGCGTCCCTTTCGATGTAAATATTGGATAATATTCCGTTTGCCAGGATCGCTATCCGGGTCTCATGTTCGGTGCAGTTGAAGATCATTTCCTTAGTCATTAACGGCTCCGATCAGTGGATCTGATTTGTGCAAAATCCGGGTCTTCCTGACCAGGACCGATTCGGCCTGCTCAGGACTGATTCCCAATATGCCGGTCAGGACTTCCGACGGCCTTACCCCTCCTTCGGGGCCGAATGCCAGCGAAGCTTCGAGCGTTTGTCCCGCGAGCGAAATATCGGACACGAGGGGGCGGATGTCCCGGCTGGCTTCCTTCTGTTTTGATTTCCGCATTATTACAAACTCCGGGGAGCTAAGGAAATCGTCGATTCTTATTTTCGCCATGTCCGCCATTCCGGGGGCCAGGTGAAAAGAGTAGCGGAACCCCGAAATCCCGCCGCTGATGGAATGTTCGAATCTCTCGATCTGAAGGATTTCCATACCCTCCGGCAACGATTTATTTATCTCTGCCTTATCGGGCGCCCGCCCGTTTATTTCTATTTCCGCGCACTCGCACTCGCTTTCTACCCCCACCGGCAGGGCAAATACAAACGATATCTTCGGGTGAGGATGATAGCCGTTTGAGAAATTGAATGCAACTCCCGAGCGGCGCAAGGCCCTGATAAGCACGGACGTCGTTTCCAGGTGGGAAATGAAGCGGGAGCGCCCCCTCTTCGCGTAAAATATCCTGTACTTCGCCGTTTCCCCGCTGATTAGCGCCGGCCCCGGTTTTTGCGCCTCCCCTGCCGCGGATTCCGCAAGGCCCAACCCGGCCCCGCACACTCCGCAATTGCTGCACTCCGCATGCCTGCAGTCGGCAGTGGCCTCCCCCAGCAACGCTTTTTCCCGCTCCGCAACGAGGAATTCCCGGGAGATCCCGCAATCTACATTGTCCCAGGGAAGATTGTCCGAAAGGGCTTTTTCCCGCAGGTATGGTCCGGCGCTTATGCCGCACGAGTCCATTGCCGATTCCCATAAACCGGGATTGAAATAATCCGTCCAGCCGTCAAACCTCGCCCCCAGCCGGAAGGCTGTTTCTATCAAGTCTCCGAGCTTTTCATCCCCGCGCGAGAATATCCCTTCCAGCAGGCTCATTTCCGCAGCATGCCATTTGAAGGCGATATTCCTGTTCCTGAGGTTCTTTTTCAGGTAGGCCTGTTTATCCCGGATCTCGTCCACGCTTATCTGTCTTTCCCACTGGAAGGGCGTGTGCGGCTTCGGGACAAAGCTCGATACGCTCACTGTCACCTGCCGGCGGTTGCCCCCCGCGCGGGCCACCCTCGCCGCGAGGTCTATTATCCCGTCGAGGTCGTCCTGCGTTTCGCCCGGCAGCCCGAGCATGAAATACAGCTTGATGGCCCGCCAGCCTGCGGAAAACACCTTCTCTGCCGCGGTTATCAGGTCCTCTTCCGTGTTCCCCTTGTTGATGGTCCGGCGCAGCTTTTCCGTACCGGCCTCCGGGGCCAGGGTGAAGCTCGTTTTCCTGACCCTTCTCACCTGTTCAATCAGGCCTTCCGTAAGAGTTTCCGTGCGCAATGACGGGAGCGACACCGCGATGCGCCGGTCGCAGTAGCTGTTCATGAGAGATGAGAGCAGTTGCTCCACCCGGGAATAATCGCCGGTGCTGAGGGACAGGAGAGAAAGTTCCTCATATCCCGTCGAGGAGATCATTTCCCGCGCCATCTCCTCCAGGACGGATTGCGACCTCTCCCTGAGCGGCCTCCAGACCATGCCCGCCTGGCAGAAACGGCACCCCCGTGTGCAGCCCCGGGCGATTTCCAGGTTGATCCGGTCATGAACGGCCTTCGCGAGCGGGACCATGGGATTGAGGGGAACGCGCCAGGCATTGAGGTCGGCAACGGCCCGCTTGCGGATCATCTTGCCCCGGTTTACCGATGGAACGTAAATTCCATCTATTTCTGAAAGGCTATTCAGGATTTCGTTCCGGTCCAGATTCTTCCGTTTAGCCGCGAGGACCGCATCGGCAATTTCCGTTACGGCCTCTTCCCCTTCGCCGATAACGAAAGCATCAACGAAATCCGCCATGGGGGCCGGGTTGAACGCGCAGGGCCCGCCGGCGACAACAATCGGGCATTTGCCTTTCCGGTCGCACGCCCTGAGCGGCACGCCTCCCAGGTCCAGCATGTTAAGGACATTTGTGAAGGACAGCTCGTACTGGAGGGAGAACCCGATTATGTCGAATTTGCTGAGGGGGACCCTGTTCTCCAGTGAGCAGAGCGGTATACCGCCGGCCCGCAATTTTTCCTCCAGGTCGGGCCAGGGCGCGAAAAAGCGCTCCGCAGCAATGTCGTTGCGGGCGTTGAGAATCGAATACAGGATCTGAATGCCCAGGTGGGACATCCCGACCTCGTAGACGTCGGGGAACGCAAGGGCGAACTTCAGGGCGGATGGGTCCGCCCTTTTTATAATTGAATTTACCTCCCCCCCTATGTAGCGGCTCGGCCTTTCCACCCGGGAGAGGATTTTATCTAGTTTTTTTTCCGGCACTGAAACGCCCATTTCGCATTTTTAATCAATGGCTTATATCATAATGCCGAAAGCAAGGAAAGAAGGGTGGATCGGTTTATATACAGTAAAGTCAGGTTTTCCGGGACTAGTTCTTGTATTTATAAGGGTTCCTCTGGATTTCCATGAATTTTGACATAACAAAGCCGGCCGGGAAGTTCGGGCGGGAGATATATTTAAGGGTCGTATCCCTGAATTCCCCCAAAAGCTGATTATAAATTTCATCCTTCTCATCGGTTCTTACGAAAGACCTCTCCTTAACCTGTTCAAAAAGGATCTCATGGCCAAAGACCCTCAATACGGTCCTATAATGCTCAAGGTCGGGCAAATACTCTTTCTTCACCGCAACTTTAACCCTTGCAGCAAGTGTCACTCTGAATGTGTCATCAGCTATTTTCCTCGACTCATCCCAAATCTCGAGAACAAGCCCGTTATCCATGACCGTTCGTTCGCAAAGCTCCATATCATGCTCCAATCTTGTTATTGACTCGCGCACAGAGTGTTTCCAGATTCAGCCCGCGCTAATTATAAAATCAATCCTCAAATTAGTGAAGTTGTTGAGATTACAAAACATCCACTTTCTTTTTCTGACCCTTCCAATTTGATTTCCGCATCAGGTAAAGGTTCGAGGAATTCAGCAGCCCGTCAGGACAGCGGAATTATTTCGCCGGGACTGCTTACGCCGGAGATGTTGCCGTCGTCGTCAATGTCGATGTTGAAAGCAGCCGGCATTCTTGACAGTCCGGGCATGCGGAGGATCTCGCCCGTGATGGGGATGAGGAAACCGGCCCCGGAGGCTATTTTTATTTCCCTGACGGTTACCACGAAGTCGCGGGGCAGCCCCAGCAGTTTCGGGTTGTCCGAAAGGGACTGCTGGGTTTTCGCAATGCAGATCGGGAGTTTGTCAAACCCGTATTTGTTTATCATGTCAAGGTTTCGCCGGGCGAGGGGCTGATAGTCGATCGAAACGGCGCCGTAGATCTCACTGGCAATCTTGAAGATTTTGTCCTCGACCGGTTCCTTCCAGTTATACAGGGGACGGAAATCACTCTGCGGCGCTGCGAGGACCTCGAGGGTCTTCTCGGCCAGTTCCAGCCCGCCATTGCCGCCAAGCCTGAAGATATCGCAGGGCGCGATGTTTATCCCGTCTTTTTCGGCCGCCTTGATGACAGCCTTTATCTCTTCATCCGTGTCGGAAGGGAAGCGGTTGAGGGCGATAACGCAGGGGACCCCGAACTTGTCGATGTTCTGATAATGCTTCCGGAGATTGGCCATGCCGAGGACGGCCGCCCGCGGATTGCTTTTATCGAGTACCGCCCTGTCGATCCCAGCATGGTATTTAAGCGCGCGCACAGTGGCCACAAGCACCACGATGCGCGGGTTCAGGTTCCCGTAAGGGGCGACTATGTCGAAAAACTTTTCCGCCCCCAGGTCGAATCCGAAACCGGCCTCCGTGACGACATAATCGGCAAGGCAAAGCGCCAGGTGGGTCCCCAGGATGCTGCTGGTGCCCTGGGCGATGTTGGCAAAAGGCCCGCCGTGAATGACGGCCGGCACATTTTCCGTCGTCTGGACCAGATTCGGGAGCAGGGCATATTTCAGAAGCGCCGTCACGGCCCCTTCGACCTTGAGGTCGCCCGCCAGGACCGGGCGGTCGTCGGACGTGAACCCCACGAGGATATTGCGGATTTTCTTCTTCAATTCGGCATAGGACTTCGAGAGGCACAGGATCGCCATGATCTCGCTGGAGGGAACAATGTCAAACCCGGTTTCCCGGGGGACGCCGTTCACGGTCCCGCCGAGGCCGATGACGATCTCCCGGAGGAACCTGTCGTTCATGTCAAGCACGCGGCGCCAAGTGATCTTTCGCGGATCGATATTCAGAGGGTTCTCATGGAATACCGAATTGTCCACCATGGTTGACAGCAGATTATGGGCGCTCTCAATCGCATGAAAGTCGTTGGTAAAATGCAGGTTGAT
>JBDKTK010000042.1:0-9294 GCA_039680225.1 Syntrophaceae bacterium | reverse complement strand
AACGCCGCGCGACGGCGAGCAGCTCTGCCTGCTCTTGTCTGCCCGCCGGCCCTGTTTCGGCATAGCCGGAAGTGTTTATGATCGCAAACGGGCAGCCCCGCCTGCCCAGCGCCTCGAGGGCTTGCGGCACCAGGGCCTTGCCGACGACAATGACCGCCACGTCGGGCGGTTCCGGAAGGTCGTCTATGCTCGGGAAGCAGCGGATGCCCTGGACAGCGGACCTGCCGGGATTGACCGGGTAGATCGCGGTCCGGCTCGCGTGGCGCAGCATGAACATGAGGCTGCGGCCGTTCACGAGCAGCGGGTTGTCGCCGGCCCCGATGATCGCGACCCTTTCGGGGAAGAAGAGTCTTTTCAGGTAATGTTCATTTTTATTCATGATCGCCTGCCAGACAGATTTGTAGGGACTGTTCAATTGTCATCAGCCGATTCGAAAAATAACACCCACTTTCTGTGCCGGAATCCCGACATGTGCAAGTAATGCTACAAATCATGATTCCTCTTTGAATTGAATCAGGATTTCAGCATTTCCCTGTACATACTTGACGACAATGCCCGGCCAAAGCCCGGTCGCCGGCATGAGAAAAACTGCGGCTTGCAGCAGTTGCCCGGGCATATCTCTTGCACATTTCAGCTGCAATTGCGGCAAAAGGAATAACCGGCGCTTTTGTTTGCTGCAATCATCGTGCTCGTTTTTCCCGGACGGTATCGAAAAGTTTGACGGGCAGAAAAAATACGCGTCAAGACCGCAATCCAAAATATCTGTATCGACAGAAGACGGGCGATTCATGTATCCGGCAGGTCTCCTAGAAAATTTCAATACTTCCGGCGATAAGCAAAAAATTTCCGAAAAGGAAATCATGCAAATGAAAGGCTTGAAAATCAGCGATCTTGCGCTTTCAATCCTGGGCGCGTCACCTCATGCAACATTTTGCCTGGAAAACAGAAAAATCATTTTTGCCAACCATGCCGTCGAAAGAGTCTTCGGGTATAAGCCCGGGGATCTGATCGGCAGATCGACCCGGATTCTGTACGCAACAGATGAAGAATATAAAAAAGTCGGAGAGGACCTCTATCCGATCCTTAACAATAATATCATAAAGACCGAGTATTCGTGCAAACACAGGGACGGCAGCATAATTATCTGCAGGCTGAGCATGTCGAGAGTGGGAATGAACGACAGATACGTTGTCGTCACCTATGAGAATATCAGCGATCTGAGGAGGATAGAGGCGAAGCTGCTGGAAAGCGAATCGCTGTACAGGACACTTGCAGAGAATACTCTGGCGGGGGTCTATGTGGTCCAGGACGGGAAATTCAAATATATCAACAGGTATGCAACATCCAATCTGGGTTACCGGCCCGTGGACCTGGTGGGCCAGGCCTGCCTTAAGTTAGTATATCCTGAAGACAGGCCGAACGTCAGGAAATCATCCCGGAAAATGCTGCAGGGCGAAAGGACGACCCCTTATACTTACCGGGCCGTCGACAGGCGGGGCAAGGTCCGCTGGATAATGGAAACCGTTACCAATATCATCTATGAAGGCAGGCCGGCGGTCCTCGGCAACAGCATGGATATCACGGAAATAAACGAGGCAAGAGAAGAAATCGAAAGATTCAATGAATTAAGGTCTTCCATACTGGACGCGACGCCGATTGCAATTTTATACCTGGAAGGCAGAAGGATCATCTTTGCCAATGACGCCGTGGAAGATGTTTTCGGCTGGAGGCGTGAAGAATTAATCGGAAATACAACCAGGATGCTGTTTCGCAGCGAGCAGGACTTCCAGGAAATGGGCCTGATGGCTTATTCCGCCCTGAAAAAATCGAGAGTGTTCAATGAAAAAGAATACATATACAAGCATAAGGACGGCAGAGAGATCCTGTGCCGTATCAAAGCCGTGCGGATCGGCCATGATTTGCAGAACAACCATTCAATAATAGCAACATATGAGAACATTACGGAACAGAAAAAGATCCTGGAAGACCTCAAGATAAAGACAAAAAGCCTTGAGGAGGCCAATATTGCCTTAAATGTAATATTAAAGAGAAGAGAGGCGGACAAGTCTGCAATTGAAGAAAGCATGGCCTATAATATAAGGGAGCTGATCATTCCCTGCATTCAGCAGGTAAAAAAATACCGCATGGATAATGCGGCAGCGAGTCATTTATCCCTGGCGGAATCATATTTAATGGACATAGTTTCACCTTTTTTGCACAGGCTCTACAGGAGAAACCTGCCTCTGACTCACAAGGAAATCGTAATCGCAAATTTCCTGAAGGACGGGAAATCAAGCAAGGAAATTGCCGGTCTGTTGAATATTACCACCAGGGGAGTCGAGTTTCACAGGTACAGGATCAGGTCCAAACTGGGTATAAGCAATTCAAAACAGAATTTAAGATCGTACCTGCTCGCGCTCCATTCCGATGCCGAGACATGATTGCTGAATCGACTGCATGCCGGACATACTCTGTCTTAAATCCCGTCTTCCCTCCGATGGATAAAGCCCTCCCCGGCAGCGGCGTCAATATCTCACCCGAACCATTTACAAAATAATCTGCAACATGAATGCCTGCCGCGTGGACTTGATCAGGCATCCGGCGCCCGCCGTTTGAAAATCGCAGCCGTACCTGCCGCGAAAAAAATCCCCGCCGGACTTCAGATGCCGGCTGCCCGGGGCGGGCAGCCCGGAATCCCTGCAAAAAAATACTACTAGTTAAACACTGCGACACCAGTGACACATTTCTAGAATTCATTGATATTGAAGAAATAAATGCAAGTGCGCTACAGCATGCGGCGAGAGTGCAATCCAGGGAGGCATCATATAAATCAGCGCCGCTGATAAGGAAGAAAGGAAGTGTAAATATGGACCCTTAAAAATTGCCGGCAACGGAAATTGTGCAAGACACATCCTTGTAAAGGTTTCCCGGGTTTTCCTGAACCGACCCCAAAATTCTATATGAGAGGTGATTGAAATGGATCCGCAGACTCTTAGCGTAATTGGAATTTTCATCGGCCTTGCCACCCTTGTCGTGCTTGCCCTCAGAGGGTGGAGCATCATCATCATAGCCCCCATAGCCGCAATCATCGTGCTCGTTTTCTCCCAGGTGGACTTGCTGAAAGGTCTCAACGAATCGTACATGAAGGGCTTTTCATCGTTTGCCATGAAATTCTTCCTGCTGTTCCTGATGGGCACCATTTTCGGCAAGATCATGGACGACAGCGGCGCGGCCAAAAGGATAGCGGCGCTGATCCTGAAGCTGACCGGGAAGCAAAACCAGACCAACGTGGCCATGGCCATCGTGGCGGTCTGCGGGCTGCTGGGTTACGGCGGCGTGAGCGTGTTCGTCATCCTCTTCGTCGTCGTGCCCATCGCGAGGCCGCTGTTCAAAGAAATGGACATCTCCTGGCACCTCTTCCCCGGGATATATTTCTTCGGGATCGCGACTTTCGTCATGAGCATGCTGCCGGGGACGCCGCAGATCCAGAACATCATCCCGACGAAATACCTGGGCACCACGGCGACGGCCGCTCCCGCCCTGGGCCTGATAGCTGCCGCCCTGATCATCACCGTCAACTATTACGTGATGGACTGGATGCTGAAAAGATCGAGGAGAAACGGGAAGGGATATGAAGGGACCGACCCCTTTGCGGACAAGGCAGGCGAGGCGGCGGGCGCAGCGGAAGAAAACCTGCCCAACATATATCTCGCTTTCCTGCCGTCGGTTGTCCTGCTTATCCTTTTGAATATCGTCAAGGTAGACATCATCTGGGCGCTCCTGGCGGGCTCGATAACAGGCCTGATCGTCTTCAGGAAGTTCCTGCCGAACGTGCTCAAGACAATAACCATAGGCGGGTCCAATTCCGCTATCCCGCTCATCAACACCTGCGCGGACGTCG
Source organism: Syntrophaceae bacterium (assembly GCA_039680225.1). Lineage (GTDB taxonomy): Bacteria > Desulfobacterota > Syntrophia > Syntrophales > UBA4778 > JBDKTK01. Next base: position 5,393 of record JBDKTK010000042.1, on the reverse strand, counting down.
GTTTCGGGACGGTGGTGGGCGCGGTCCTCGGCTTCAAGCTGATCTCCGACGCGCTTTTAAGTATACCGGGCACTCCCCTGATCTCGCTGTCGCTTGCAACCCAGCTCATGTGTGGCGTTACAGGCTCGGCCTCGGGCGGCCTCGGGATCGCCATGGAACTGTTTGCCAAGCAGTACCTTGCGTTGGGGATCAACCCTGAAGTCATTCACCGGGTGGCCAGCATCGCCACGGCGGGGCTCGACGTCATGCCGCACAACGGCGCCGTGATCACGACGCTTGCCGTGGTCGGCCTCACCCACAAGGAAGCTTATAAGCCGATCTTCATCCTGGCGCTCCTTACGCCCATGTTGATCAACGCGATATCCGTAATAGTGGCCACATTCCTTTATTAACTGTAAAGAGAGGAACTTATGCAGACAATCAGCCAGATGCTTGACAACCTGGGCCGGTACGAACCGGACCGGACGGCAGTAGTATTTAATGAAGAGAAACTGACTTACCGCGAGCTGAACCGCGAAATTAACAGGCTGGCGCACGGGTTAAGGGGGCTGGGGCTGGGCAGGGGGGACTTTGTCATGACCCTTATCCCCAACTCCATGAGGCTGCTCAAGTCGTATTTTGCGGTCATCAGGGCCGGCGCCACCGTGGTACCCCTGAATGTAATGTATACCAAACATGAGATCAGGTATATCGGCGGCGACACCGGGGCCAGGGCCATAATCGCGGACGCCGACCTCTGGGAAAGCAATGCCGGCGTGCAGGCGGACCTGCCCGCCCTCAAACACGTGATCATCGCCCGGGGCGGGGCCGGCAAGGGCGCCGTGAGCCTGGACTCGATCGTCTCAGACAATGTTGCGACCCCCGATGCGGGGTCCGAACTGGACGACATAGTCAGCATCATCTACACTTCGGGGACGACCGGCCGCCCCAAGGGGGCGACCCAGACCAGCCGGTCCATCCTTTCCAATGTGATGGGCTGCTGCACGCGCAACAAGTTCAACCGGGATGACAACCTCGTCTGTGCCCTGCCGCTTTACAACAATTTCGCCCTGAACGTGGTGATGATGTCCGCCTTTTACACGGGAGCGAAACTGGTCGGGGTGGACCGCTTCGATGCGCGCAAGGTGCTCGATGCGATGAAGGAGCACAAGGGGACGTATTTCGCGGGCACCCCCACAATGTTCTCTTACCTCCTCCAGGAATTCAAGCCGGGCGCGGACGACGTCTCCTCGATGAGAGTCACCAACTCCGGCGGCGCGCACTGCCCGGGGGAAGTGATCCGCCAGATCGAGAGCGCTTTCAGCGTCACTCACATGGACGGCTACGGACAGACGGAGGGCTGCGGTTTCACCACCATCAATCCCGTCGTCGGCGTGCGCAAGGAAAATTCCGTGGGCCCTCCGCTTTCGAACATCTTCCTGAAAATATTCGACGACAACGACCGCGAGCTGCCGGCGGGCCAGACAGGCGAAATAGTCCTGAAGGGGGACTGCTTCTCGGTCCACAAGTACCTCAACAGGGCCGAGGTGAACGAGGAAGTCTACCGCAACGGCTGGTTCCATTCGGGCGACCTCGGCTACCTTGACAAGGACGGCTACCTGTACGTGGTCGACCGCAAGCAGGACCTGATAATCACGGGCGGCCAGAACATCTATCCCGCCGAAGTCGAAGAGGAGATCTACACGCACCCCAAGGTGGCGCTGGCAGCGGTGATCGGCGTCCCCGACAAGGTGAAGGGCGAGGTCGCCAGGGCGTATATCGTCCTGAAAAAGGGCGAGACTGCGACGGAGAAGGAGATAATAGATTACGTGCGCGGCCGCATCGCCAAATTCAAGGCGCCGCGGTCCGTGGAGTTTGTGGACTCGCTGCCCCAGGGGCCGACGGGCAAGATCCTGAAACGCGAACTGCGCGCCCGGCTGAAACAGGACCAACCATAGGCTGAGAATAATTATCAGAAAACGGAGGAGCGAAGTCTGTTCCTCCGCCTTATTTTGAAGGCATCCCCCGTTTTTCTCCTTGACTTAATATTTATTTACATTTATCCAGTTGATGAAAGTGTACACATTTCTTTACAGTGACATTGGTACGTGTCTTCTTCCTCCTACACTCAGCGGGGCAGTATCATGGCGTACAAGTCCAGGCCGAAATGGCTTTCCTACATCGACTATTCGTTGCTCGATGCCTTCGTTGACAATCCTTATGAATGCCCCATAGTAATCGATGCGGACGGCATCGTCCGCTTCATGAGCAAGTACAACGTGGGGCTCTACGGGTTCACGCCGGACCAGGCGGTCGGAAAGCACATCACCGAGGTAAACAAAAACAGCCACATGCCCGAGACGCTGATGACAGGGAAGGCCATCATCGGCGAAACCTACCAGCTCGGGAGCCGCCAGCAGATCGTGGCACGCATCCCCCTGCGGGACAAGACCGGGAAAATAATCGGCGTGCTGGGAAAAAGGATTTTTCATAAAACCGACACCGTCAAAGAGCTTTACAAGAAGATGGAGATCCTGGAAGGCCAGCTCAAGTACTATCACAAGGAAGTTTCCAGTCTGAAAGGCTCGTACGAGTTCGACAAGATCATCGGGCAGTCCGCGCTCATCCAGGAGGCCCTCAGAGGGGCGCTGCAGGCGGCGCGCAGCGACGCCTCCGTCCTGATCACGGGGGAATCGGGGACCGGCAAGGAGTCGTGCGCGTATTTCATCCACCGTTCGAGCAAGCGGGCGGACGGCCCTTACATCAGGGTCAACTGCGCCGCAATTCCCGGGGAGTTGATCGAGAGCGAGCTCTTCGGCTACGAGGGCGGGGCCTTTACGGGCGCCAAGCCCGGGGGGAAGCCCGGCAAATTTGCGCTCGCCCACAAGGGGACCATCCGTCTCGACGAGATCGGCGACATGCCCCTCACTATGCAGGCCAAGCTCCTGAGAGTCATCCAGGAACGGGAGATAGAACGGGTGGGCGGCACAAAGCCGATCAAGATCGATTTCCGCCTGATCGCCTCGACCAACAAAGACCTCCAGGAGATGATAAAAAAGGGCACGTTCAGGATGGACCTGTTTTACCGGCTCAATATCTTCAACATTGTGACACCCTGCCTGCGCTCGATCCCCGAGGACATCCCCGAGATCAGCCACTTCATCATTGAGGAGCTCAGCAGGAAGACAAACAACCAGATGAAAGACATCAGCGACGAGGCGATGGCCGCGATGCAGCGCTACCAGTGGCCGGGCAATGTCCGGGAGCTCAAGAACGTCATCGAGCGGGCCATGATCATTGCCGAGGGCCCCATGATCCTTCTCGAGCACCTGCCGATGAATATCGCGGAACTTGGGCACATCCACAAAGGCGTCGCGGAATCATCGCTGAGGTACATAGCGCCCCTGCGGGACCAGATATTCGATACGGAGAGGAGGACCATATCTGAGGTCCTCAAATACACCGGCGGGAACAAGGTCAGGGCGGCAAGGATCCTCGGCATCCACCGCACAATCCTTTACCAGAAAATCAAGCGCTACAAAATTTCCCTTTGATCCGGCAAGCGTGCGGCACTCAGGTTCCGATGCCCTTCCGCGCGCGGCAGCCATATAAATAAAAAATCCCCGACGAGTTCAGCGTTTCGAAAAGGCGAAAAATGCCGTCCCCTGCCTCGAACGGGATATTGATTATTTATCAATATTATAACCATACTATTTCCACATTGCTTATTTTTATGCTTAAGTTCAAAAAAAACAATCATCAAATCTCTGAAAGGGAGAACATCCCGGTCATGCTTCGCAAAAGGACGGGACCTGAACCGGCGGGCAGCAATCTGTTTTCAGAAAACAGCGTGCAGGAGAAAGAACAGACTTACCGGACGATATGGGAAAATTCCGTTGCGGGCCTGTATGTCGTCCAGGACGGCAGATTCAAGGCTGTCAATGAAAACGCGGCGTCCTATACCGGATATAAGGCCGAAGACCTGATCGGGAAGAAATCAGACAGTCTTGTCCATTCCGCGGATAAATTGAAGGTCAGGAAAGATGCGCGGGATATGCTCCTGGGCTCAAGAAAATCGCCCCACGTATTCAGGATACTGACCAGAAGCGGCGATATCCGCTGGATAATGGAAACCGTGACCACGATTACATTCAATGGACGGCGCGCCATCCTCGGAAACTCGATGGACATCACGGAAAGCATGCTGGCCGAAGAATCGCTCCGGGAGTCCCGGCGCCGCCTGGCGGGCATTATTGATTTTCTGCCGGACCCGACTTTTGTGATCGACCTTGAAGCGAAAGTCATCGCCTGGAACCGCGCGATCGAGGAAATTACCGGGGTAAACTCAAAAGACATCCTGGGAAAAGGCGATTATGAATATGCGCTGCCTTTTTACGGCGCGAGGAGGCCGATGTTGATCAACCAGGCCCTCCAGCCGAAAGTCCGGGTCAATCTCGGGTACCAGATTCAGAAAATAGAAAAGGACATCCTGATAGCTGAAATAGATGTCCTGATCCAGAATAAGAAAAGGACCTTTCTCTGGGTGAAGGCGAGCCCCCTGTATGACAGCAAGGGCAGGATTGTCGGCGCCATCGAGACCGTCCGCGACATAACGGAAAGGAAATTGATCGAGGAGGCCAGGCGCGAGTCGGAGCGCCGTCTGGAGGACATTATCGATTTTCTGCCGGACCCCACGTACGCCATCGACCTCGACGGAAGGCTGATCGCCTGGAACCGCGCCGTGGAGGAGATGACCGGCGTCAAGGCGAAAGATATCCTCGGGAAGGGCAATTATGAACACTCCCTGCATTTCTACGGCGACAGGCGGCCCATGCTGCTTGACCTGGTGCTGGACCCCGGGCGCATCAGGGAGAAGGATTACTCTTTTTTCAAAATGCAGGGCGAGCTACTGATAGCCGAGCGGTACATCCCGCACATCAAGACTTACCTCTGGGGGAAGGCGAGCCCTCTCTATGACCGGAACAATAAAGTCGTGGGCTCCATCCAGAGCCTGCGCGACATCACGGAACAGAAAAAGGCGGAGGAGGCGCTGCGCGAGTCGGAGCGCCGGCTGGAGGACATCATCGATTTTCTGCCGGACCCCACCTTTGCCATTGATCTCGGCGGCAGGCTCATAGCCTGGAACCGCGCCATGGAAGAGATGATGGGCGTCAAGGCCAGTGATATCCTGGGAAAAGGCAATTACGATCACGCCCTGCATTTCTACGGAGACCGCAGGCCCTTGCTGCTCGATCTCGTGCTGGACCCCGGCAGCATCAGGGAGACGGACTATTCCTTTTTAAAAAAGCAGGGCGAACTCCTGATCGCGGAAAGATACATCCCCCATATCAAGGCGTTCCTCTGGGGCAAGGCAAGCCCGCTCTATGACCGCAACAATAAGGTCGTCGGCGCCA
>JBDKTK010000041.1:0-1812 GCA_039680225.1 Syntrophaceae bacterium | reverse complement strand
CGCCATTTGCATAGACCTGGGGATTGTCAATTATGAATCCGCCGAACAGGGCGGCCGTTTTTTTGCGCACAAGCTCGGCATCGTCATACTGATCAATCTCATGGAGCCTGACGATTATGGAGGTAAGTCCGGGCCGGCCGCGCATCTGGCCAATTCTGAGCGGATCAAAAACATGAACTATATCTTCGACGGGAACCCGGACCCGGTCGGTAGTGTAACGGCTCGAAATGAAAGCTTCGCCCGGATGCTCTTTGAAGAGCCAATAAGCCGCGCGCCTGCCGGTCGTCTTATCGAGCTCGATGCCCATGCGGACCTCGTTCCCATTGTCCGCGATGGTATTATATGTTTCATCAAGGTGGTCGGCCTCGAGCAGCTGGACCTGAAAGGGGACCGAGAGTCCCTCCGATGGATCGAGGGTTATCATGCGGCCAAGGAACTCGCCGGCATCCAGCAGTGCCCGGGATCCCAGGACCTGCTGGCCGTAGAAACTGCATATTCCGGAATAGTCTGCCTCATCTACCCAATCATTCCACAGTTCCTGAATCTCCTTTTTCAGTTCCTTGTCGTTGAGTATCCAGCGCGGCGAGATCCCGCTGCCGATTACATTCGCGGCCCAGGTGCCTACGGCGCCATCGGTAAGAGGATTATTTCTGATCAGGGTCCGGGATCTGGACCGCAGGCTTCTGAGAGAACTGAAAAGATTTGTGTTGGGGCCGGAAGATGAAAGCCCCCAGGTATTCATGCGACGGCCGGTCGCCGCGCCTTCGTAAGCGGACTCAATGGCCCGTGAGGGAATGGGATTGCCGCGGCTGTCGACGACTTTTAGAAAGCTCATAATCCCTTGCTCGATTGGGTGAGAATGAAAGCGGGCCGGCCTGCTGCCGTGTTCACGTCGGCTTTGATGGCATCCCGGAGCTTGATGAGCTCGTCCATCTGAGCCGCCCCGAACTGAGTTGTATGGTCACCGATGGTAACGCTGACCACCCTTGATCCGGCTGCCAGGGCAACCATTGCAGCCTCTATACTTGTCAGATCAGCTTGTGAGAAGGCCATCTTGTAGTCCTTGTTTTTTAATCCCGCCCGCCACTATGGCAGGCGGGAAATCTAAGGAGGTGATTCAATATGCGGGGATAGAATTTCATATTTCGGAAGGGGAGTTCAAGACACTCCATGCCGGTCCATGCCGGTCCATGCAAAAAAAATTTAGGGCACTTTTAAAAATATGGTGATTTTTGTAAGGCGAGACTTAAGATGATTTTATTTCTGGTCCATCCACTTTGACCTGGCCACTTGTACTTGTTTTGCTGGCTTTTCCTGTAAGTCCGGATCAAAAATATCATCAGGACTTATTGTGTTGCTTTCTATAAAAGCAAACAGGGATCGCTCAGAAATACGGACTGCCCGGGACCCTATTTTTATTCCCTTAAGTTTTCCCTCCTGAAGAAGATCATAAATGTGCCTTTCCTTGCAGCTGAGGATTTCAGTGACTACGTTTATGGGTAGGTATCTGTCTCTTTGCTCTTCTATCATGACATGAACTTGGAGCGGGCTACCGCTTGCTGTGCCGGCGCCGGGCCCGTTTTAATTTTTTCGTTTTGCCTTTTCAAATTCTCCGCAAGCAGGCGCAGACCTCCCCCGGGGAATTCCATCTCGACACAGGCAGCTGCTCCGATCTCACAATCCAGGAGATGGTTCGGGCGGTTGTGTGGATTAACCCATTCCTCGATCCCTTTGTCATTGGTCCTCTTTTCCTCGGCCAAGATCTGGGCAACATAGTCGTCACCCACTTCCTTATGAAGAAATGCGGCGCCA
>JBDKTK010000040.1:0-2551 GCA_039680225.1 Syntrophaceae bacterium | reverse complement strand
CGCGGCATGCCATGGCCAGGTTCGTCATGGCGGTCCGGGAGTCCTTTTCGGCAGGTCCGATCAGGTTCACGAGGTTGATCACGGTGCATCCTGGTTCGAGAAATCCGTCCAGGGTTTCCGGCTTCAGCAGGTCTCCTTGAAAAAGGGCTGCGTTTCTGGGCCTGACCATATCTCCCAATGGTCGGACATGCGTCATCAGCCGAATATCGGCGTCATCAAAGCCGGACAGGGCATCGACAATGTGCCGGCCGATAAAGCTCGAAGCCCCGGTAACGGCGATGCATTTGCGGCTGAAGCTCATTTACTGTTCTTGGGGCGCGGCAAAAAATTCAGAATTTAATCCTGTCCCGGGCCGCCCAAATCCTGTTTTCATAAAAATTATGAAGGGAATGGACGGCGTTCCCGGATAATATAACAGGCCCTGTCTTTGCCAGGACAGACCTTAAGCTGCGGGCCCGCAGGTCTTTCCGCTGCTTTGCGGTCCTGACCAGGCACTTAAGATGCACTTTGAGCAGGTTGTAATCAATGTCCCTCTTCGAGGCGTTTGCCTTCAATAATATATCCGCATACAGCTTTTCCGTTGCGTCGATATCCTTTAAAGACAACCCCTGCATGTCGAACTCAAACACCATGTGAATGTTCCGGGCCTGCTCCGGGGATATTTGCATCCCGGCCAACTGGAATGCGATCCTTTGCGTGATCGTGGACGCCTCCTCCAGCGACCTGCCTTGCGCGTTCCTGGCCCCGAAACTCGCGGAAGAAACCATGTACCCCGCCAGGACGTCTTTTATATTGGCGAGTTTGCGGCCGTTGATGACCAGCCTCGACCACAATTCGTAATCGGCAAGCACATAAAAGTCATCGTCGTAACCGCCCAGCGGGAGGATTGCGTCTTTTCTCATCATCACGCTTATGTGAACCACGGGCGTTGTCACGAGCAGCCTCTGCCTGATTGCTTTCTCCGCAGCCGGCATATGGACAACGTCTATAATCCTGCCTTCCTCGTCATACCTGATGGCGGAGGTCCCCAGGACAGCTACATCGGGATGCTTGTCAAGGAACGCCGCCTGTTTTTCCAGGCGCTGCGGAAAGGAGATGTCGCCGGCATCGGTCCGGGCAATATATTCTCCCCTGGCCGCCCGGAGCCCTGTGTTGAGCGACCTGGTCTGCCCCGAATTGGCGCTGTTCTTTATCAGGACTATCCGCGGGTCCCGATAGGATTCGACTATCTCAACCGTATCGTCCCTGCTGCAGTCGTCGACAATGATGAATTCAAAATCGCGAAACGTCTGGTTAAGGACCGAATCGACGGTCGTCCTGATGACGTCCCCGCCGTTATAGACGGCCATGACTATGCTGACTTTGGGAGACAAAATCCTTTACCTTTTCCCAATGACTCGTGCGGGAACACCGGCAGCTATAACAAATGATTCAATGTCTTTGTTTACGACCGACCCGGCACCGATCACTGTGCCCTTACCGATTGTCACATTTCCTATGATGGTGCAATTGGCCCCAATCCAGGTATTTTCCTGCAAAATGATTTTGCCTGGCCTGTGCCCCTGGTTTCTGATGGGTTCATCCTTGCTGGAAAATTCATGGTTGCTGGTTCGGATGACCACGTTGGGACCGATGATGCAATTTTCTCCTATTTCTATATACCCACCGTGGTCAGCGTTAATCATGACATTGGAGTTCAGGCTAACGTTGTTTTTAATTACAATGTTTTCAAGGCCGCCCCCGGAAGCATATATTTGAGATAATATTCCAATATTTATATTGCTGCCCAAATGTATATGGCGGAATTCCCGCAAATGACCGCCCGTCTCGATGTTAACATTACTGCCGCAGGACGCCAAGGCACACCGATAGAAAAGAAATCGAACCATAACGCCGATTTTTCCCGGTATCCACCTTATGAGACATTGGACCCAGGCGGACGCTTCCGAGATAGAATTTTTTACGATCTTCATTTCAGGCGAGGGGTATTTTTTGGCCGATAGCGCGAATCCAGATTCCTTTCTGGTTTTGCTCCGCCATTCTGAAGATATATGAAAAATAACCCAGGACAATATTTTTAGGAGCAATAGCGCTTAATTTTGTAATCAGTTTTGTGACATTGTCGGCCGACATGCCAAACAACTGTGGTTTTATAGGAGAGTTATCCATGTCATTTCCAAAGCATTCCGCCGATATGACCTTTACGGCGGCATCCTTCAGAAGTTTCCCGAGAACGTCAGGAGTGAAAAACAATACGTGAGGGAAAACATCCTCTTTGAATTTGTAATCCTGATGAGGAACATCGATGAATATTATTCCTTTGTCCCTCAATTTGCCTGCCGCCTGCCTGATGATATCACCGGGATTATATACATGCTCAACTACATGCGACAGAACGATACAGTCGAAAGATTCGCCAATCCCTGATATGTCCTCCTCAAAACGCAAAGGGATGTTCCCGAACTTCATGGCCCAGGTATAGTCAAGAGCTTTTTTTATTTCAGGATCTTTTTCAATGCAGGTGTATTTTAAAATCCCGGAGCCTTCGGCG
>JBDKTK010000039.1:0-4834 GCA_039680225.1 Syntrophaceae bacterium | reverse complement strand
CCTGCTCCGGGAAGGGCTGCCCGCCGCGGAAATCGCGGTCCTGTACCGGGCCCATTACCATTCCATGGAACTGCAGATGGAGCTGACCCGCCGCGGCATCCCGTTTGAAATCCGCTCGGGCATCCGGTTCTTCGAGCAGGCCCACATAAAGGACCTGATCGCGTACCTGAGGATCCTCGTGAACCCGCGCGATGAATCGGCGTGGAAGAGGGTATTGGGACTGTACAGCAGGATCGGGCCGAAGACCGCCTCCCGGATCTGGAAATACGTGTCTTCAAAACAGGACCCCCTGGCGGCCGTTTTTGCGGACGGCTTTGTAACGTGCGGCGGGAAGGGGGCGGTGGAGAGCCTCAAAAAGCTCAGCGACGCGTTCCAGCAGATCGTCTTCGGCTCCCAGGACCTGCCTGTGGCAAAGATGATAGACCGGGTGCTCGACAACTACCGGGAGCACCTGCAGGCCAAGTACACGGAGGCCACCTCCCGGGAAGAGGACATCGAGCAGCTCAAGGGGTTCTCGGCAAAGTTCGGCTCGCTCGAGGAATTCCTGAGCGACCTGGCGCTGCTGACCAACATGGCGGACACAAACGAGGACGCGACGGAAAACTATCTGCGCGACGACAGGGTGGTGCTCAGCACGATCCACCAGGCCAAGGGCCTGGAGTGGCCTGTCGTGTTCCTGATCTGGTGCTCGGAAGGGATGATCCCGCTCGCCCGCGCCTTGAAGGACGAGGACGGCGAGGAGGAGGAACGGCGCCTGTTTTACGTGGCCTGCACGCGGGCCAGGGACGAGCTTTATTTCTGCTATCCCCTGGTGGACTATTCGCGGGGCCTGGGCGGAGGGTACCTGAGCCCGTCCCGCTTCCTGGAGGAGCTGACGATTTCCGATTCGCGCGGCAGGGGCGCGTGCCCTTACGAGCGCTGGGGGGTAACGTGACGGGATTTCAGATTTGAGATTTCAGATTTCAGATAAAAAAAGGGATTTGAAAATTTTACCAAATCCCTTTTCTTTTCGATCTCAAATTTCAAATCTGAAATTTGAAATTATTTTTTGGATTTCTTCTTCGCCTCGTACTCGGCCTTCAGGGCTATCTGGGTGGCCTCCGCCACGTCCTCGACCCGCTTGGCCCATTCCTCGAACTTGATGTCGGCGCCGAAGATCCCGACCATCTCGTCGTCGTTCTCATCCATGATCGGCGCGGACACTGTTATGCACAAGGCCCCCGTCATCTTTGAAATGTAAAATTCGGACACGTTGGTCTTGCCGTTCTCCAGGGGCTTGAGGAACCAGTCGCGGTCCGAGTAATCCGTGCCGACCCCGAAGTTCTCGTACTTGGGACGGTCCGCAATTGTCGTGATATTGCGGGTTGTCTTCTTGCCAGTCATGTCGACCACGTAAACGAACTGGATCGAGGGGTTCTCGTCGATTATCTGCTGCATGACAGGCTCCTGCAGCTCCGGTTTCATCGACTTGATCTGCGGGTTGTTGACGACCTCGCCCACGACGGCCACGGCGGCCTGGGACGACCGGTACTTGATCTTCTCCAGGTCGGACATGAACAGGTCGGGCAGGTACTTGCGCACGCCCTTTTCCATTTCCTCGTGCGAGATGCTCGTGATCCGCCCCTCTTCGTAGAGCTTGGAGATCAGCTTGTGGATCCTGGCGACTCCGGGATGCCGCTTGTCGACGGCGTCTTCGCCCTTGAGGGCAAGGTGGGCATTGATCCACTGGGCGATGCCGCTCTTTCCGGACTTGTCGGTTATCTCGAAAGTCACGGGCCTCTTCAGGATCCTGTCGGTATTGAATATATTGTAGATCTCTTCGTTCTTCAGGATGCCGTCAATATGGAGGCCCGCCCTGGTCACGTTGAAATCCGAACCCACGAACGGCAGGTTGGCGGGGATGCGCACGCCGATTTCGTTTTCGAAATAATTCGCTATATCAGTGATGGCCGTCGTGTCAATCCCGGACTCGTTGCCGTACAGGCCGATGTATTCCATTATGAGGCCTTCGATCGGCGCATTGCCGGTCCTTTCGCCGAGGCCGAGCACGGTGCCGTTGGCGCCCGAGCAGCCGTAAAGCCAGGCAGTCGCCGCGTTGTTGAGGGCCTTGTGGAAATCGTTGTGCCCGTGCCATTCAAGAAGATGCCCGGGGACGCCCGCGTCGTCCACGAATGCCCGGACGAGTTTGTCCACGCTGCGGGGCAGCGCGGCCCCGGGGAACGTCACTCCGTAGCCGAGCGTGTCGCAAAGCCTGATCTTCACATCAATCCCGCTCTCCTCCCGGAGCTTCATCAGCTCGATCGCAAACGGGATGCAGAAACCGTAAATGTCCGCCCTTGTCACGTCTTCGAAATGGCAGCGGGGAATGATCCCTTCCTCGAGGATCGATTTGACCGTGCCCAGGTAGCAGTCCATAACCTGCTTGCGCGTCTGGCCCAGTTTCAGGAAAATGTGATAGTCCGATACAGACGTAAGGATCCCTGTTTCCTTGAGACCGGCCCGCTTTACCAGCAATACGTCTTCGCTCTTGGACCTGATCCATCCCGTTATCTCGGGATACCTCAGTCCCAGCTCCATGCATTTCTCCACGGCTTCGCGGTCCTTGGCGCTGTAAAGAAAAAATTCCGACTGCCTGACGATCCCGTTGGGACCGCTCAGGCGGTTCAGGAGCTTGAATATCTCCACTATCTGCTGGACAGTGTAAGGCGGCCGGGCCTGCTGGCCGTCCCTGAATGTCGTATCGGTGATGAATATAGTATCGGCCGGGTTGATCGGGATCAGCTTGTGGTCGAAATCGATGCGGCAGACTTCTTCATATGGGAACACGTCTTTTTGGAGGTTGGGCTCGTCGACGTCCCGCAATGTGTACCTCCAGAATTTACTGTGCTCGTGATCAAGTACTTTCCTGTCTTTGTTCCATTTAGCCATTTCAGGTACTCCGTTGTTATCATTTCCGGCAAAGCCGGCCTGAAAAGTCCCCCCTTTTCCAAAGGGAGATTTCAGGGGGATTTTTCGGTTGTGAAATCCCCCCCTTTCATGAAAGGGGGGAGAGTTATTAAAATTGATTAAACTATCTTCAGCGAAAGCTCCATGAGCTGCTCGATGCTCACCGGCGAAGGGGCTTCGGTCATGACGCACGTGGCCTTCTGTGTTTTCGGGAAGGCGATGACGTCGCGGATCGAATCCGTGCCGGCCATCAGCATTATGAGCCTGTCAAAGCCGAAGGCTAAACCGCCGTGGGGCGGCGTGCCGTACTCGAGGGCATCCAGCAGGAAGCCGAACTTGATGCGCGCCTCCTCCTTGCTCAGACCCAGGAATTCAAAGATTTTGGCCTGCACCTCCTTGCGGTGGATCCTGATGCTGCCGCCGCCGATCTCCGATCCGTTCAGGACGAGGTCGTAGGCCCGCGCGCGGACCTTGGCCGGGTCGCTGTCCAGCAACGGCAGGTCGGACATCACCGGCGAGGTGAACGGGTGGTGCGTCGAGACGAAGCGTTTCGCCGTGTCGCTGTATTCCAGGAGCGGGAATTCCGTGATCCAGGTGAAGGCGAGCGCGTCCGGGTCGATGAGGTTCAATTTCTTTCCCAGGTGCAGCCTCAGGTTCCCGAGGGAATCGTTGACGATCTTCGGGGTGTCCGCCACGAAAACAAGAACGTTGCCTTCCGCGGCGCCCATCCTGCTGTTGATGCCCTGCACCTCTTCGGGCTTGAGGAACTTGTAAATCGGCGATGTCCAGGCGTCGGCCGTGACCCTCGCCCATGCGAGTCCTTTCGCCCCGTAGGTGCCGACAAAATCTGTGAAGGAGTCGAGGTCCTTGCGGGACAGTTCTCCTCCCTTTTCGATCCTTATGCCCTTGATCACGCCGCCGCCGTCCACAACTTCGCGGAACGCGCGGAATTCCGTGTTCTTCATGATCTCGGTAACGTCCACGAGCTCAAGGCCGAAGCGCACGTCCGGGTTGTCGCGCCCGTATTTTGCAATAGCATCGGCATAGGTGAGCCGCGGGAGGGGAAGCGAAAGCTCCCTGCCCATGCCTGCCCGGAAGATGTGGGCCATGAGGCCCTCCATGGTTGTGATGATGTCTTCTTCCGACACGAACGACATCTCGATATCGATCTGCGTGAACTCAGGCTGCCGGTCGGCCCGCAGGTCCTCGTCCCGGAAGCACTTCACGATCTGGAAATAGCGGTCGAAGCCCGACACCATGAGCAGCTGCTTGAAAAGCTGCGGCGACTGGGGCAGCGCGTAGAACATGCCCGGGTTGACGCGGCTCGGCACCAGGTAGTCGCGCGCGCCCTCCGGCGTGCTCTTGGTCAGGAAAGGCGTCTCGACTTCGATGAAGCCTTTGCCGTTCATATAGCTGCGCGTCTCGATGGCTACCTTGCTCCTGAGGATCATATTCTTCTGCAGCTCGGGGCGGCGCAGGTCGAGGTACCTGTACTTGAGCCTGATGCTCTCGGAGATATCAACGGTGGAATCCAGCAGGAACGGCGGTGTGGCCGATTCGTTAAGGATTTCCAGATCGCTTGCCATGACTTCGACGGCGCCGGTCTTCAGCTCCGGGTTCTCCATGCCTTCCGGCCGCAGGCGCACCTTACCTTTTACTGCAAGCACGTATTCGCTCCTGATCTTGTGGGCCTCGGCATGCGATGCCTGCCCGAATTCAGGGTTGAACACCACCTGGACCATGCCTTCCCGGTCCCTCAAATCCACAAATATAATCCCGCCGTGGTCCCTGCGCCGGTGGGCCCAGCCCATAAGTGTCACTTCCCGGCCGGCGTCATCCGCCCGCAGATCGCCACAGTAACATGTCCTGTTCGCAACTGTTGAGTACT
>JBDKTK010000038.1:0-5636 GCA_039680225.1 Syntrophaceae bacterium | reverse complement strand
GTGTCGGCAGCCTTGTCAAAAAAAGGGGACTCGATTGAAGGGGAAGAAAGCAGGATGAACAAGTAAATACCGGCAAAGGACAGGACTTCAGGTCGGCACAGGTATCAGATTAAGCGGTGTTTTACCTGATGGGAATTCACTGAAAAGATGCTGTGAAAAAAAATAAGGAAAGGTCGAAGACATGGCGGACCTGATAATTGTATTAAATGCCGGCTCGTCGAGCCTTAAGTTTACGGTCTATGCCGACCAGGGGCAAAAGCCGGCCGTACGATATGATGGGCAGATTGAGGGGATTCTCACTAAACCCCGCTTCAAGGCGAAGGATGCCTCGGGCAAAGTTGTCGAAGAAAAAGATTGGCCTGAACCGCTCGGTCATGAAGGCGCGGTCGAGGCGCTGTTTGCCTGGGGAAGGGAAGTGCTCGGCGGCGCCGACCGCATCACGGCCGTCGGGCACCGGGTGGCCCATGGCGGGCGCAGATTCACGGCTCCCGCCATTATCGACTCCCGGGTTCTGGAGGAACTGGAAAAATATGTGCCCCTGGTGCCCCTGCACCAGCCCCACAATCTTGCCGCCATCCGCATCATTGCGGAAAGGAGGCCCGGAATCCCGCAGGTGGCCTGCTTCGACACTTCCTTTCACACGACCATCCCGGCGGTGGCCCAGGCCTTCGGCCTGCCCCGGCAATACACCGAGAGGGGCCTGCGCCGCTACGGCTTCCATGGCTTGTCGTATGAATACATCGCCTCGGTCCTGCCGGAGTATGACCCGGATGCGGCGAAGGGAAGGACGGTCGTCGCGCACCTCGGCAGCGGGGCCAGCATGTGCGCCATGAGCGGGCTGAAAAGCATCGCCTGCACGCTCGGCTTGACCGGCCTCGATGGGCTTGTGATGGGGACCCGCTGCGGCACGCTTGATCCGGGCGTGATGCTCTACCTGATGGACATCTGCGGAATGAGCTCCCGGCAAATCGAACAGCTCATCTATAATGAATCGGGCCTGCTGGGCGTCTCGGGTATTTCGAACGACATGAGGACGCTCCTGGAAAGCAGCGATCCCCGGGCGGCCGAAGCAGTGGACCTGTTCGTGTACCGGATTATCCGGGAACTGGGATCGCTTGCCGCCGCCCTGGGCGGCCTCGATGCGCTGGTCTTCACCGGGGGGATAGGTGAAAACGCGGCGCCGATTCGCGAGCGCGCCTGCAGGGGCGCCGGGTGGCTGGGGCTCGACATCGATCCGGAAGCAAACTCAAAGGGAGGGCCGCGCGTCAGCCGCGAAGGAAGCCGGGTGTGCGCCTGGGTGATCCCCGCCAATGAAGAGCTGATGATCGCAAAACACACCCTCCGGACGCTTTCCGCCGGGAGCTGAAACGGCAGCCTTTCAGGGCAGTTTTAATCGGCACAGATTACCCGCATCAGCCGGGATGCATCTGCAATCGGGCGTTTCCCTGATTATATTTCAGCGGCAGCAAGCAGATAAATCAGTCATTCCATTATGGAACAAAAATCAGGATGAATATAAATTTATTACAAAAATGATAAAGGAGGAAGGAAAGCCGATGAGGAAAAATATAGTATTGGTGCTATTTGCTGTTGTTGCCCTGATGGTCTACACAGGTGTGGCGATGGGACAGGCTGCAAGCGACGACGCTATCAAAGCGCAGATCAACAAGGGCATTCAGGCCAACCCGGCGCTGAGCATAGGGAACGTCAATGTTGATGTGAAAAACGGCGATGTGACCCTTAGCGGGAAAGTCGCAAACAAGCAGTCGGAAAGACAGATAGTTGATATTGCCCAGAAAACACCGGGAGTAAAAAGCGTAAAATCGAATCTCGAGGTCTATCAGCAGAGGTAATTTAAGCGCTTCAAATTCAGAAGCATCAGGTATGAAAACGCCCCTGCAATTCAATGCAGGGGCGTTTTTGCATCCTATTTGCCTGCCGCCCTCTCGACGTAAACGGCGACAGCCTGCGTCATGCGGATTAAAACCGTGTCTCCCACCTCCACCTTATCCAGGTTCCCGGGGTCCTTCACCTGGTGGGCATCAAGGCTTCCGTCAGGCGCTTTGAGCACGATAATATTTTTTGCCTTGTCTATCGACTGCACTGTTTCGGCAATCTGGATGCTGCGGGCCGCCGTGCCGCCGGGCATCTGACCGGGTGCGGCCCCTTCCTGATACTGCTTTGCCTGTATGCCCGAAGGAGGCGGGGTCTCGCCTTTTTTATAAATCTGGGCAATGAGGGATTCGTAATAAGTTATGTTGACAAGGTCCCCAACCCTTATCTGGGGGAGATTCTTCACCTCGTCGCCGACCTTGATGGTTACCGTCCTGTTCGGCCCCTTCAGGGTCACGGTCCGGTTGGCCTGGTCGACCGCCTCGACCGTTGCCGTGGCTGTGACAAGGCGGCTCGTCTCGATGGGGGGCGTTTTCGGCGCTTCCTTGTACTCCGCTGCCTGCAGTTCAGCGGAAACGATGAACAAACACACTGCTGCCGCAAAGATTACAATCGTCATCTTTTTCATTTTACGCTCCTGATTTATATTTTTTTCACACCTTGCCGGCATTCATGGAATGCAGTACGGCCGGGGGCCCCGTTCAATCCGTCTTCCGGGCCTTCTCGACGGAAACAGCGATTGCCTGTATCAGGTTGACCGAGACACTGTCTCCCTCTCCTATCTTCTCCAGGTTTTTGGGGTCTTTCACCTTATGGGCTTTCAGGTTTCCGGCCGGGTCTTCGATGACTATGATGCTGTTGCGCGTGTCTATGGATTGAACTGTCCCGCTGATCTCTGCACCGCGGGCTGCGGAGACCTCGGGCTGCGGATTGGAAGCCTTCCCCTTCTTGTACTGGATTTTCTGCATGCGTGTTGGACGCGGCTGTTCCTCTTTTTTATAAACCTGGGCGGAAAGGGATTCGTAATAAATTATGTCGACGGTATCTCCGGATTTTATCTTGTCGAGATCGACCCAGTCTTCGACTTTAACTGTTACGGTCCGCTCCGGTCCCTGCAAAGTAACGGTGCGCTTGTCCTTATCAACCGCCTCCACCTTGGCCGTAGCCGTAACGACATGGCTCATCTCAATGGAAGGCAGTGCCGGAACTGCCTTGTTCTCCGCGGCTCCCAGCGGAAGGGAGATGATCAGTACAGACAAGGCCGCCCCAAAAAACCCGAGGGTGATTTTTTTCATGTTTACGCTCCTTGTGAATTTATCTGCTGCCTGATTTAAAAAGGGGAGGTTGAGGCCGCGGGGGCCCCCAACCTCCAGTACAATTATAATTACCACTCAGTTATCCAGATTTCCGTTCCGATCCAGTTCGGGTTCTTCTGAATGAATGAATTGAGCTCGCCCATAACCTGGGTCATGGAGGTCAAATCGATATCCTTCCCCAGCAGGCCGGAAAGGGCCGCCCTCACGGCATCAAGGTCGATGTGCGCCGGGTCCGGGATCAGGAAATCCGATGCGGTCCCGATTACAAGCTGGTTATTGTAAACAACCATGTTCCTGAAACCGTAATTGAACCTGTCGAACCCGTCGTTGACGAGCTTCACCCAGTCGTTGCCGTGATCGGAGGCCCAGAGTTGCGCGCGTCCGTCCAGGGGGATGAAAAGAGGCGCATATATCCCGCCGTATATACCGCTGTTGAAAGTGCCGAGGTAGAGGGTCCCTCTGAATTCCAGCATGCTCCAGGTGTACGAGTTATCCTTGTCGTTGAACCCGTTCGTGGTCAGGACTTCCCATCCGTTCGGGTTGCCCGGGGTTTTCGTCCGGAGCAGGGTGAACCCGTCCTGGTAATTGACTGTCCCGAGATAGAATTGTTTCTGGAAAACGATCAGCTTCATCACCCCGAGGTTGTGCAGGTCGGCGCTCCCCGCGAATACGGGAGTCACGTCGGTGAAATTGCACCCGTCCGGGCTCTGGAAGAAATGGAAGGTGTCGTTGAAGTTCCAGGTCCCCATATAGAGCTTGCCTTTGAATTCGCACAGCTCGGCAACCGAAGGGTCCGTGAACGTTTGCTTTAATTCCCAGTTCCGGCCGTCGAAGGCCCACAGTTCTCCGCCGGTCTTGTTGTTTTCAGTCCCGACATACAGCAGCCCCCTGTATTCAAGAAGCGTCCTGATGGAGGTATTGTCCGCGTTCGCGAGCGGGCCGCCGCCGAGCTTCTCCCAGCATGAGCCGTCCTTGCTCCTGAAGAGCGATGCCCCGGTCGTGCTGTTCAGGGTGCCGGAATATAGATACCCTTTGTATACCAGCATTATCCGGAAACCGGCGTCGGCCGGAGCCGCTTTATAGACCTTTGTCCATTTCAGTTTGCCGTCATAGCGCCAGATTTCCGCGCCTTCGGACTTCACAACACCGATCGCCTCCAGGGGGTTGCTGGGGAGCTCGCCGGATTGGATCAGCTGAAAAAGCGCGAGGTAATCGAGTTGCGCGTTCCATGTGCCCACGTAGAGGCGCCCTTTGAACACGCTCATGGCCCAGGCGTACCGGTTCATATTGTCGCCGAAGCCCCGGCCGATTTTTACTGTCAGGTTCTCAAAATCGCATGCAAATGCCTGCTCCACCGGTAAGAGAAAAACGGAAAAAATAAGCAATGCTGCCAAAAGATTTGAAACGGTTCTGCGTTTCCGAGCTTTCTCCATAGTGCCTGCCTCCTTTCCTTTTATTTAATCTCCCCCTGTCCGGGGGATTTTGGCGGAAATACGGATTCGTTCGGGATTAGATTCCGGGCAGTCGCGAGTACAAAGGTAAGTACAATTTCAGGTATTTGAAATACGGGGATTTCTCATTTGAGTTTCAAATATTGCTGATTTCTTTTTAAGCGAAATCAGGAATGCGGAAAAGAAAGGAAGGTATCTGCAATGCGTATCTGGTTCATACCTCCGGGCATTGGAAAGGACCCGCATCAGCCCGGACGATAATTGAAGCAGCCCGCGTCCCACGGGCCCTCGGCGGGGCGGGGCGCGCCCTTGAGGTCGTGGCTGCAAAGGCCGCCCGGGTTAAGCCCCATCCCGATTGCCGGCGAGCCCGCGGGCAGGGCATAGTTGTTGTCCGGGGCCTGGTAATCGTATTTGGAGAATATCGCATCAATGGGATAATTCTCTTTTCCGTGTTGCTCAAACCCGAGCGCTTTCATCTGCGCCTGAGACCTGGCCGCGCCCTGGAATTTGTAGCCGGGCTTCTTCTGCCTGTGGCTCACGATGAGGTTGTGGTTGATTTTCGGGTCCGGAGCGGGGCCCTTGAACGATACGGATATGTTTCCGCTTGAACTGTACGAGCCGCAATCAACTACTATGTTGTTGAATATCTCGAGGCCCTCCAGCCTTGCCCCGCCATGGCCGCGGTCCCCCACGTTTATCCCGTACTGGTCCACCCCGGCAATGGTGTTGTTGTAAATCTTCAGCCGCTTCATCGAGGACCGGCCGCCGGTCTCGATGTCGCAATTGATGGCGTTCATATGGGGGATGGCCCGGGTCTGGTAAATGAGGTTATTGCAGATTGTTACATCATCGCAGATGCTGACCGCATTCGGCCCGTAATCGAACGAATTGGGATAGACGGCCTGGGTGCATGAATGGATGATGTTCTGCTTTATCGTGACCCTGGAGCCCTGGACGGCGATGCCGTCGGCGTGGG